>CAZEMQ010000083.1:0-4704 GCA_964513435.1 uncultured Muribaculaceae bacterium | reverse complement strand
TATCATACACATATTCTAACTTGATTATAACATATATTGACATTTTTGCAACTATTTTTAAAGCCAAATAAAAAAGCGTATTCTTTGGGAACACACTAATTTATTATTTACTTTTCTTTTTAGTATTCTTATTTATCAAACGAACTTTTACACCTTTATAAGTACCAAATTGTTTTTTTACTCCTTCAGGTAATTTTTTCTTAAAAGTCTTCATACTCACACCTCATTTCGTCACCAATTATATCATAATTTATAAAATTTTTGAATATTTTTTAGCAATTGTTTCTGCTATTTTAATGCCATCGATTGCGGATGTAGTAATTCCTCCAGCATAACCTGAACCTTCTCCGCAAGGATATAGTCCTTTGATATTGCTTTCAAAGTTTTCATCACGAATAATTCTTATCGGTGAAGATGTTCTAGTTTCTGGAGCAACAATTATAGCATTTTTAAATCCTGGTATCTTCTCATCAAAATAGTTAATGGCATTTTTTAATGCTGAGTTGATATAGTTTGGAAATATTTTATTAATATCTTCTGGTGCTACTAATCCCTTGATGTATAACTGATAATCTTTAATAGAAGATACTTGATTTTTTTCATAATCACTAAATGTTTGGATTGCTAATGCACCATTAGTTAATAAATACGCTCGTGCCTCAATTTGTTCCATAAATTTTAAGCCTGCAAAAACTCCAGCACCGTAATCATTAGCATTTACAGTTACAATTATAGCACTATTAGCATAACCAGAATCACGTTTATAATTACTCATTCCATTACATACAACATAGCCATTTTGACTTGTAGCATTTACAACATAGCCACCAGGGCACATGCAAAATGTATAAACACCACGTCCATCATCATTGGTAAAAGTTAACTTATAACTAGCTGTAGGAAGAGTGATTGAACAATTATGGTATTGATGATTATCAATTAATTGTTGAGGGTGGATTATTCTAATACCTACTGCAAATGGCTTGCTTTCCATATTTACTCCACTTTTATGAAGCATTGCAAAAGTATCCCTAGCACTATGACCAATAGCTAAAACTACAATGTTACTATATATCTTTTCTCCATTTACAATAACACCCTTTACTTTACTGTTTTCAATAATTAAATCACTCATCAAAGAATTGTAATTAATCTTTCCCCCAAGTCTAATTATTTCTTCACGCATTTTAACAATCACATTTCGCAAGTTATCAGTTCCAATGTGAGGATGCTTACTATATTTAATTTCTTTCGGTGCTCCACAAGATATAAAAGTATTAAATACTTCTTGCATTCTATTTTCTTTATTCTTAACTAATGTATTTAACTTGCCATCAGAAAATGTTCCAGCACCGCCCTCACCGAATTGAACATTCGATTCCTCATTTAAATTACCCGATTGCCAAAATTCATTTATATCAGCAATCCTTTCTTCGATTTTCTTTCCCCTTTCATATAATATAGGACAATATCCATGTTTAGCTAATTCATAAGCAGCAAATAAACCAGCAGGTCCTGCCCCGATAACTAAAGGACTCCTTTCTAGTTTTATTTTTCCAGATTCTGGGAAAACATACTTCTTTTCTTGATATTTGGTTACATTTTTAGATAAATATTTATCTTCATTAGGGATACACACCATAAATTCATATACGTAACAAAGTTCACGATTAGCTCGAGCATCGATAGATTCCTTTAATATCTCATATTCTAAAATTAGATTTGGGGAAACATGCAAAAATTCTGCTATAACTTCTTTTAAGTCTTTATTATTAGTAATGGGAACAATTACATTTTTTAAACTAAGCATTTTCTTTACCTCGCAAATTCGTACCACATAAAAGCCCACTTAAAACTGCAAATGTCAAATTATATCCACCGCAATCACCATCTACATCAACTGTCTCACCGATAAAATATAAGTCTTTACTTAGTTTTGATTCAAAGGTAGGAATATTCAATTCATCTAAAGATATTCCTCCACTACATACTTGGGCTTGAGTAAAATCATTAACACCAGTTATTTCCAAAGAGAACTCTTGTAACGCTATTGATAATTTATCTTGTTCTTCCTTAGATAAATCAAACCAAGACTTAGCACTATCAAGTTTTAAGTACTTACAAATTGCTTGAAGTAATTTATAATTTAAAAAACTCTCACAAAGACTAACTATATCAACGCTTCTATTATTACTTGCCCTATCATTTAAATATGCTTTTATATCCTCACACCAAGGAACAAAATTTATTTTTATAATACTTGTATTTTTACTTCTAGCAATATTTCTACTAATATTGAAGATACATATTCCACTAACTCCATATTCAGTTAATTGGATTTCTCCGCTTTCTTTTTTATCAGCATAGGCAACTGTAACATCACTACGAATGCCTTTCCACATTTTTTCAATTCCACAACTTGATTTCAACTGAACTAAGGATGGATAAACATCTACAATTTTGTGACCAAAATTTTTTGCAACATCATAACCAAAACCAGTACTTCCAGTTTGGGGATATGCTTTAGAACCAGTTGCAACAATTATTTTATCAAATCGATAAGTGCCAAGAGAAGTTGTTACAATAAACTCTTGTTTATCTTTAATTATTTTTAATACTTCACAATCATTTACTATATTTACTCCCCTCTTTAAAGCCTCGTTTAGAAGCACTGATTTAACACTGTTAGAAGTATTAGAATAAGGATAGTAATAACCGTTTTTGATTTTATACACCAAATCAAGAGAATTCCAAAACTCTAAAACTTTATGAATATTATCATCAGTAAGTAAACGCTTTAATTCTTTGCAAGATTCCGAGTGATATTTAGTAAAACTTTGATTAACATTAAAAAAGTTACATTTACCATTACCAGTTAACAATAATTTTTTTAATACCTTACTATTTTTTTCTAGTATTGTTACGCATCCGTTTGAAGATGCTTTAATTGCTGCTACAAAACCAGATACTCCACCACCAATTATACCGATATTCATTTTTACCTCCATACTTCAATAAAGAATAAATAGCACTAATAATTTCTAAAAATTTACTAATTATTCCCACATAAGACTCTACAACATAATTATAATATATCCATACAATTGCTGCAATAATACATATTATTCTAAAAAGTGCTAAATTAGCTTGCCATAAAAAAGTAATAGCTAAGACTGCTAGTACTTATGCTAAGAACATCAAATTCCTATTTTAAGTTCTTTTATTCAATAGTTTCCATCTTCAAGAAATTAGTAATTCTTTCATTACCTAATCCTGGCAATCCACCAGTTACAACAACTCTTGCTCCCTCTTGAAGGTTGAAATATTCTTTTGTTTTTTCCATAACTAATGAAACTAATTTATCAGTATCATCCATCAAAGGTACTAAACAAGTATAAATACCATAATTTAGTGATAGCTCTCTAGCAGTCTTTTTAGTAGTACAATTAGCAAGTATCGGTGCATTAGGTCGAAAATTGCTAATCATACGTGCACTATAACCACTAATCGATTCAACTGCAATTGCTGATACATCAACATAAGTAGTTAAATCAACTGCAGCTTTAGCAATACATTCTGTTCTACCAATTTTACCATTATAACTGAAATGTTTAGCACTATAATCCTCAGCATCACTAGCAATACTTGCCATGTATTTTACAGCTTCAACAGGGTGAGCACCTACTGTTGTTTCACCACTAAGCATAATAGCATCTGTACCATCTAACACAGCATTTGCAACATCAGTAACTTCTGCTCTTGTAGGACGACTGTTTTTCTTCATGCTTTCTAACATTTCGGTTGCAACAATACAAATTTTACCATACTCCCGTGCTTTTTGAATGATTTGTTTTTGATAAACTGGAAGTAAAGAGATAGGAACTTCTTCTCCTAAATCACCTCTTGCAACCATTACACCATCACTAACACTAAGTATTTCATCTAAATTATTAATACCAGTTTTACTTTCTATCTTAGAAATTATTTTTATATTTTTCTTTTTCTTTTCAATAATTTCACGAACACTTAAAACATCTTCTTTACAAGATACGAACGACAAAGCTAAAAAGTCACCATCATTATCTAAAGCATAACAAATATCTTCTAAGTCATCAGGACTTATAAAAGGTATATCTAATTTTACTCCAGGAACAAACAAACTTTTTTTACTACCAAGTATTCCGCCATTAATTATTTTACAGTTAACATAATCAGGATATTTTTCAATAACTTCAATTTTCATTAAGCCATTTTCTAATTGAATAATATCTCCTTTATCTAATGAATCAATTGCTTCTGGGTGATTAACACTAAATTGAGTAGCATCTCCAATTACTTGTTCTTTAACTATTTTTATGGTTTTACCAACTTCTAAGTTAATTCCACCTTCTATCACTTCTCCATTGCGAAATTCAGGTCCTTTAGCATCAAATAATAAACCGACATTTTTACTTTCATCTTCATTTATCTTTTTTACTAAATCAATAACTATTCGGCGTTCTTCTAACGTAGCATGAGAAAAATTAACCCTTGCTACATTCATTCCAGCATCAACCATTTGCTTAAATGTTTCATAGTTATTACTTGCAGGTCCAATACTGCATACAATTTTTGTCTTTTTCATAAATTCCACTTCCTAACAGTTCTTAATTGTACTATAAAATTACAAAAAAAGAAAGTGCTGTAATCAAAAAACTCATGAAA
>CAZEMQ010000082.1:0-4760 GCA_964513435.1 uncultured Muribaculaceae bacterium | reverse complement strand
CAGATGAAATTAAAAAGAGGCTAAAATTTTAATGCTTTTTTGTCAATATGTGCCAAAATATTAGCAAAAGATTATAATTATTTTAATATTTAGTGTATAATTATAACAAGGTGGTTAAATTGAAAATTATCGTTTCAGCTGGAGGTACTGGAGGACACATTTATCCAGCTTTGGCAATTATAAAAAAGTTTCAAGAAAAAGAAAAAAAATTAGATATACTATATATTGGTACACATGATCGAATGGAAAAGGATATAATTCCTAAAATGGGTATTGATTATATTGGAATAGAAATTTATGGTTTTAGCAAAACTAAATTAATTAGAGATTTTAAAAATATATTTTTGATTAGTAAAGCAATAAAAAAATGTAAAAGCATTATGGAAGATTTTAAACCAGATGTTGTCATTGGGGTAGGAGGTTATGTAACTTATCCAGTAATTAAAGCAGCACATAGTTTGGGAATTAAAACATTTATTCATGAACAAAATAGCATTGCTGGTAAATCTAATATAACTTTAGCAAAATATACTGATTTAGTGGGAATATCTTTTAAAAATTCTAAAGATTATTTTAAGGCTGCTAGAAAAGTTGTTTATACAGGTAATCCATGTGGAGAAAATGCTTTAGCTATACCAAAGATATCTAAAACAACTCTTGGTTTTAAAGAAAGTGATAAACTGATAATTATTGTTGCAGGATCTCTTGGTAGTAGTACATTTAATGAAAAGTTTAAAGCATTTTTACAGATAGTTAAAAATGAACCATATAAAATATTATATGTAACGGGTAAAAGTTATTATGAAGATTTTATTAAAGATACTACATTTCCTAGCAATGTTAAAATAGTTCCTTATTTTGATAACTTAGCAGGTTTGATGAAAGATGCTTATTTATTAATAAGTCGTGCAGGTGCTAGTACAATTAGTGAAATACTAGCGTTAAAAATACCAAGTATTTTAATACCTAGTCCATATGTAGCGAATAATCATCAATACTATAATGCTTTAGATTTAGTTAATATGAATGTTGCTCAATTGCTTGAAGAAAAGAATTTGACAACTGATATAATTCAAGTAGCAATTAATGAATTAGTAAATAATAAAGCTAAATATGATGAATTAAAGAAAAATTTAGAAAAATTAAGTACTAAGACATCATCGACGATTATATATGAAAAGATAAAAGGATTAATAAAATGAACGAATATGGCGAAGTATTAGAAAATGTTGATTTAAAAAAATATAATACCTATGGAATTGGTGGTAGGGCTAAGTATCTAATTTATCCATCTTCAGTAGATAATTTAAAAAAATTATTGCATTATTTATCTAACAATGAAATATCTTGGATAGTTTTAGGTGGTGGTTCTAACGTTATTTTGCCAGATGAAGATTTTTCAGGAGCAATAATTAAGCTTGACAAGTTAGATAAATACGAAGTAGATGATAAAACAATTACTGTAGCATCAGGACTTCCTTTAACTAAATTTATTAATAATATGCTCTCTGATGGGTTTACTAATTATGCTAATATTCTGGGTATACCAGGAACTGTCGGGGGAGCAATTCGTGGTAATGTCGGAGCTTTTGGAAAATGTATTTTTGATGACCTTATAAGTGTTACAATTATGGACGAAAATGGCAATATACAAGAATTAAAAAAAGAAGATATTAATTTTGAATATCGATATACATCATTTAAAGATACACATGATATTATAATTGAAGCTAAATTTTTAGGGCAGACTGGCAATATTGCTGAAGCATTACAAAAAATTAAAGAAAACGCTGTTAAAAGAAAAAATACTCAACCGTTAGAATATAAGAATGCTGGGTCAGTATTTAAAAACCCTTTACAGTATTCAGCAGGATATGTAATTGAACATTCGGGTTTAAAAGGTTTTGCTATCGGGGGAGCAAAAGTATCAGAAAAACATGCTAATTTCATTATAAATTATGATAATGCTAAAAGTAGTGATATAATAAAGTTAATAAATATTATTGAAGAGGAAGTATATAAAAAGTTTAAAATTAAGTTAAAATTAGAACAAGAAATTATTAAATGGTGATGATATGGAAAATGGCAAAGTAAAAAGAAGAATAAATAAAAAAGCTTTGATAGTTATAATTTTAACATTATATTTAGTTATAATGGCTTTTTATTATTGTTTTACTTTACCAATTAAAAATATCAATATTACTGGCAATAGCATAGTAAGTGATGCCCAAATTATTGCGATAGCTGATATCGGAGATTATCCAGCAATATTTAAAATTAGCAGTCGTAAAATAGTTAAAGCGATTGAATCTTTGGATTACATTGAAAGTGCTAGTGTTAAAAAAAATCTCAATGGAACAATTAATATTAGTGTTGTTGAATCGAAGATTTTATTTTATAACGTTTTAAATTCTAGTATTGTTCTATCTAGTGAAGAGGAAGTTAGTGTTGAATCTAACACTGCAACTGTAGGTATTCCAACATTAATAAATTATGTTCCTAGTGATATATATAACGAACTAATTGCTAAAATGACAGAAATTGATAGTGAAATAATTTCTTTAATCAGTGAAATAGAGTATAGCCCTGATGTTAAAGAAGATATAACCATCAATGATAGTAGATTTATATTGCGTATGAATGATGGCAATCATGTTTATATCGATTTAGTCAATTTTTCTAATTTAAACAACTATAAAGTAATCTATTCTAGTTTAGATGAAAAAGGTGTATTACATTTAGATGGTGTTTATTCTGGCAACAATACCATAACATTTACTTCTTTTGAGGCTTTAGAAAGTGAAGAAGATGATGAAACGGAGGATGACAATGAATTATCAGAATAAAATGTTAGAAATAATTAATTCACTAAACCATCGACCTAAGTTGTTATTGCATAGTTGTTGTGGGCCATGTTCAACTATTGTTTTATCCGAATTGGTGGATTATTTTGATATAACAGTATTATATTATAATCCCAACATTGAACCTATAAGTGAATATTTGCATCGTAAAGAAGAACAACAACGTTTCATTAAAGAATTTAATAGTCCATATATTAAATTTGTTGATTGTGATTATGACAATGCTGAATTTCGCCGTCGTACTGTTGGTTTAGAACAAGAAAAAGAGGGGGGAGCTCGTTGTGCAGTATGTTTTAAATTGCGGCTTGAGTATACAGCAAAACTCGCTAAAAGTGAAGGTTATGAATTTTTTGGAACAACATTAACTGTAAGTCCTCATAAAAATAGTCAAATAATAAATCAACTTGGGGCTTTGTTAGAAAGTGAATGTGGTGTAAAATATTTATATAGTGATTTTAAAAAGAAAGATGGATATAAGAAAAGTATTTTATTGAGTAAAAAATACAATTTATATCGTCAGAATTATTGTGGATGTTTATTTGGAAGAGGTAGTGTATGACAGAAGTAATAGAATATTGCAGTTTAATTTTATGGGTAGTATATTTATTTTTATTTACTAAACGTGAAATAAGTCGTAAAAATAAATATACTGCTGAATATACGAAAGAACTTATTATTAAAAAACCGTTTCACATAATAAGAATAGATAGCTCATTCTTTTTAATAGTTTATTTTATATATAATAACTTTGCAGACTCACGAGTTTTACCTTATATATATGCTGTAATTGTACTTACTAATATTGTCTATGTTATCTATGATATAACAGATAACTATAAAGAATATAAAATAAACTTGAAAAAAGAATTTATCTATTATATAGGAATGGTTATATTGGTATTGATAGCTTTAATTTATTTGGTTTCTACTAACAATTTAATAAATACCTGTGCTTTAAGTTTAGTTTTAAATATGTTTGTTCCTATTTATATTTGGTTGGTTAAGATAATAAAAAGATAGACCTTGATTTTTAAATGAATTGATGGTATGCTTTTATTAGAGAATATAAAGGTAATGGGGATAATTATGAATAAAAAAACCAAGAATATTTTAATGAGTATTTACTTGTTAGCTTTAATAGCGATGCTTTCTGGTGCAACGTTTGCTTATTTTTCTTTAATTAAGGTTTCAACAGTAACACCACAGATACAAACTACAACTGCAACAACTGCATGGTTATTATTTGAGGTTAGTAATAGTATTAATATTACTGCTGATAGTGATACTTTTATAGCTGGTTCTGGAGATAAAAGTGATATAACTTATGGTAGAATTACACTTAGAACAGATAATGAAGATTTGGAAATAACTCATTATTACAATATATATTTAGATATTTCTAGTAATGATTTTGAATATAGTACATTAGAAGAATATGCTGAAATTTTATTAGTTGTTAATGGTCCTGATGGTATTGTGACTAGTATTGCTGGATTAGATTATGTGGGTGTTGAAAATGGTATAGGAAATGTTATATATGGTTTTGATATAACTGATAAAGATGGTAGATATTATATTGCTAGCAGTTATCCGATTAGTACTAATACAGTGGCTGAAGCTGAATGGGGAATTGAAGTAATCTTAGTTAATTTAGATGCTTCACAAAATATTAATTTAGAGAAGAGCTTTAGTGCTTCTATTGTAATTGAAGAAGCAGTATAGGGGGATGTTTATATGGATGGGGATGAAAAAAGAGAATTAGCTCAAAGAATTGCTAACGAAGATTTGGTACGAGATAAGCCTTGGTTGAAAGGATTACCTCATGGTGATTTAGCTAAGATGAATCCTGTAACTCCAGAAGATATCTCGGTAGTTGATTATGTAGTAGCGGAGTTT
>CAZEMQ010000081.1:0-4771 GCA_964513435.1 uncultured Muribaculaceae bacterium | reverse complement strand
ATTTTTTCAATCAGCCAATTTGGCACTAACAATTTTACTTACTCCTGATTCTTGCATTGTTATACCATATAAAGAATCAGCATATTCCATCATTCGTTTTTTATGAGTTATAACGATAAACTGGCTATTATTCTTTTCATTAGATAAATATTTACCAAACATATCAACATTTACCTCATCTAAAGCCGCTTCTGCTTCATCGAGTATTACAAATGGCGAAGGCTTTATTTCTAACATTGCAAACAATAAACAGATTGCTGTCAAAGCTTTTTCTCCCCCACTAAGAGAAATCGGAGAATTAATTTTTTTGCCTGGTGGTATTGCAATTATATCAATACCAGTATTTAATAAATCTTCTGGTTCACTAAGTTTTAACTCTCCATGACCACCTTTAAACATAAGTTTAAATATTTTAGCAAAAGAAACACTAATATCCTTAAATGATTTAGCAAATTTTTCAACCATAATACTATCCATCTGGTTAATTATATCTTTCAATTCAGTACTAGAATTTTCCAAATCATTTTTCTGTTCTTCTAAAAAGTCATATCTCTTACTAAGTCTTTCATATTCTTCAATCGAACCTAAATTGACATTTCCAAGACTGGCAAGTTCTTTTTTCAAAGTCACAACTTTATCTCGAGCTAAATTAGCATCAATATCCAAAGAATAAGATACACTAGCATATTCAAAAGTAAGATTGTATTCATCATTTAAAGTATCTAATAAATTATCTAATTTTACTTCTAATTTACCACTAGCTATTTCTTTACTCTTTAACTCATTATTAATAGAATTATAATTGCTACTTGTTTCTCTAATCTCTTTTTCAATCTTGGTAATTTCATCTTGAATATTATTTTTCTCTTTTTGTAAATTCTTAATTTCCTTTTCAAGCAATTCTTTATCTTTAGTTGTTTTATTTATTTTTTCAAGCAATTCCATCAAATGGTCATTTAATTTATTAGTCTTTAAATCTTCCATACCAGATAATTCACTAATTAAATTTTTATGCTCTTCGTTATAACGACTTAAATTAGTCTTTTTATTAAACAATTCATCATTTAATAAGATAACATATTTATTTAACACTACTTCTCTTTCTTCAGCATCAGCTATTTCTTTATCGATTTGAGCTAATTCATTTGTTTGATTTGTAATACTTACATTTAATTTATTGTATTCATCTTTTAATTTGGTCAATTCATTTTTTTCATTTAACATAGTATTCTTTTTAGAAGTTCCACCAGTTATTGACCCTCCGGCATGTTGTATTTCTCCATCTAGGGACACAATACGATATTTATGATTAATAAGTTTACCAATAGCATTAAGTGTTCGAGAATTTTCAACTACTATTACTTGTCCTAATTGATTTTCAATAATTGAACGGTATTTTTCATCAAAAGCTAACATATCAGATAAAATTCCTAGATAACCGTGAATATTTTTAATATTAGAAATAACTTCTGCATCAATATGCCGAGATTTTATAATGTTTAATGGAAAAAACGTTGCTCTTCCTAGTTTTCTTTCTTTTAAAAATTCGATAGCATTTATTGCTGCAGTATCATCATCAACCACAATATAATTGGCAGCATTACCTAAAGCTACATCAACTGCTACTACATATTTTTCTGGAATATCTAGTAATTTACCAATCGTATTATGAATACCATAAAGTCGAGGATTATTTAAAATATTACGAACTGATACAGGTGTATTTTCAGCATTTAAAATATTATTTTCCAAAATATCAATTTTATTTTGTAATAAGAATGCTTTTTTATTAGATTCCATTAAGGCATTGTTGGCATTGCTCCTTTTTACTTTTAAAACCAATAATTTATCTTTATTGTCTTCTCCCTTGCGACGTTCACTAGCTATGCTAGCTTCAATATCTGCAACATCACGAGTAATAATCTCAATATTCTTTTGCAAATTCAACTCTTGTTCTTTTAATTTAATCAAATTATCATCAACTTTTTTGTTATCTACTTCATATTTTTGTCTTTCAACTGTTATTTGTTTTTCACTTAACAAATCATTTAAAATATCATTTAATTGTAGTAACTCTTCTCTTTTAGCATTAATTTTTTCTTCTAATTCAATATTTTGTAACTTTATCTTTTCTAACTGAACATCAATTTCATTGGCACTAAGGGATAATAAAGTCTCTTTTAAATTTTCAATTTCTACTTTTAAAACACTATATTCACTATTAATATCTGTTATGTCTTTTACTATTAAAGCAATATCGATATTTTCTAATTCACTTTTAATATCTTTATATTTTTTGGCTATAATACTTTGCTCTTTTAGAGGTAATACCGTTTTTGATAGTTCATCAATTATCAATTTTATTCTTGTCAAATTTTCTTCAGTACGTTCTAGTTTTTTTAATGATTCTTCTTTTCTTCTTTTATATTTTAATACTCCAGCAGCACTTTCAAATATAATTCGGCGATCAGTTGATTTACTATTTACAATATCTGTTACATTGCCTTGAGAAATGATATTAAAAGCACTAGAACCTGCTCCAGAATCGATGAAAAGGTCAGTAATATCTTTAAGACGAACTCGAGAGTTATTGATATAGTATTCGTTTTCACCAGTAGAATAGACAATTCTTTTTATTTCCACTTCTGCAAAATCACTGTTAAGATATTTATCAGTATTATCAAATGTCAAAGCTACCATAGCTCTTTTTTGAGCTGGTCTTGATTCACTACCACTAAATATTACATCACTCATAGAATTTGAACCTCGAAGTTGTTTTACCGATTGTTCTCCGAGAACCCAACGAACAGCATCAACAATATTACTTTTACCACTACCATTTGGACCAACAATTCCAGTTATTCCTGGATTGATTTCTAAATCTAATTTATCAGCAAAAGATTTAAAACCTTGTGCACGTATACTTTTTAAATACATATAATCACCTGCGACTTTTGGTATAGGCATCTAAAGCAGCCTTTTGTTCAGCTTCTTTTTTGCTACTACCCTTTCCTCTTCCATAAACAATATTATCTACTTTGGCAACAACTTCAAAAACTTTAGCATGAGCTTTGCCATATTCATTTACGATTTCATATTCAACAGATTTTTTACCAGTTTGAACTAATTCTTGAAGTTTAGTTTTATAATCGGCATTAAAATCCATGTTTTTTTTGATATAAGGTATAATAATGCCATTAATGTATCTTTTGGCAACTTCAAAACCTTGATCTAGATAAATTGCTCCAGTAACTGCTTCAAAAACATCAGCAATAATAGTATCATTTAAATTGCCGATTTGCCCATGACCAACTTTAATGTATTTGTCAATTCCTAATTCCCGAGCATATGTTGCCAAAGCTTTTTCACAAACATAATTAGCTCGCAATTTAGTCATTTGCCCTTCTTTATAATTTGTATTTAGGTAAAAATATTCGCTAGTAACAACTTCGAGTACAGCATCCCCAAGAAATTCTAAGCGTTCATAGTTATCACATCCACGATGTTCATTGGCATAACTACTGTGAGTAAGTGCAATTTTAAGTAGCTTTTTGTTCCTAAGTTCTATATTAAACTTTTTTAAAAATTCCATCCTATCAAATCCAATCTTAATCTATTATAGCAAATTTTTAAGCATTTGAAAACATTTACAAATCTTTAATTTTATAGTAGAATCTTATGTAGGTGATGTTCTCTTGCGAAAAATATGTATTTATTTAATAAGAGTATATCAAGTATTACCTATTCATACGCATAGTATGTGCCGTTTTACTCCGACTTGCAGTGAGTATATGGCAGAAGCTATCGATGAATACGGCGTAATAAAAGGAATAAAAATGGGGATAAAAAGAATTCTTAGATGCCGACCTAACGGTGGATTTGGGTTCGACCCAGTAATAAGAAAGGAAAATAATAATAAATGAATTTAATTAAAAGATTTTTTTTGTTGGGGTTAACCCTTTTTCTAACGACAGGATGCAGTCTTACTAAAGATAGTTTAGAAAACGCTACTATCTATACAACGGTTTATCCAATTGAGTATCTAACGGAATTTTTGTATAGCGATTATGCTGAGATTGATAGTATCTACCCTAATGGTGCTGATATTGCCAATTATGAACTTACTGAAAAACAATTAAATACTTATGCTAAGAGTGATTTATTTATCTATAATGGACTAAGTTCAGAAAAAAACATAGCTAAAGATATGATAAATATTAATGGAAATCTATTAATAATCGATGTTGCTAATGGACTTAATTACACCTATGGAGTTGAAGAATTATGGATGAGCCCGAATAATTATTTGATGTTAGCCAAAAATATTAGAGATTATTTGATTGAATATTTAGAAAGCACAACAATTATTAATTATGTTCAAGAAAAATATAATGAACTAGCAGAAATATTGTCTCTCAAAGATGCCGATTTAAGAGCAATTGGTAAGGAAGCGGATGAAAAAGGCACAAATACAATTATTGTTAGCAATGATGTATTTGGATATTTGGAAAATTATGGATTTGAAGTAATTTCTTTGGATGATGAGAGTATTACGGAAAGCACTTTAAATTCGATTAGAGATGCATTTAACAAAGGTACTTATGATACAATTATTGTTCTTGATAATAATTATACTGATAATATTAATGCAATTATCGAAGATTATGACGTCAATATTATTGATGTAAGCTCAATGACTAGCTATGAAGAAGGCAGTAGTGATTATATCACTGCCATGCAAACGTTTATTGATAACCTTAGAAACTTATGT
>CAZEMQ010000080.1:0-4785 GCA_964513435.1 uncultured Muribaculaceae bacterium | reverse complement strand
TGAAAATTAGTAATTAAACCATCAATTGCTTTAAATTCAAATCCTGGATAAATAAAAATATCTGTATTACCACTACATGGCACAAACTTTTCATGATTTTTTCTCACTGTTTCAAGAACTCTAGTTGAAGTTGTCCCTACAGCATAAATATGACCCTTTGCATTATTTAAAGCATCTGCAGTTTCTTTACTCATAATATAATATTCACTATGCATGTGGTGTTTAGTAATATCTTCTACTTCCACTGGTCTAAATGTACCAAGCCCAACATGAAGAGTAACATAAACTAAAGTAATGCCTTTTTTCTTAATTTCTTCAAGTAATTCATTAGTAAAATGCAACCCTGCTGTTGGAGCTGCCGCAGAACCAATATTTTTAGCATAAACTGTTTGATACCGTGATTGATCATCTAATTTTTCATGAATATATGGCGGAAGTGGCATAGTCCCTAACTTATCAAGTACTTCCATAAGAATACCCTCATATAACAATTTAACTATGACAATACCCTCATCTTTTTTTTCAATAACTTCCGCTTTTAACTCTCCAGCTCCAAAAGTTATTATAGTGCCAACATGTAATCTTTTTTGAGGACGAGATAAACACTCCCATATGTCCTCTCGGATATTTTTTAAAAGCAAAAGTTCAATAACTGCATGTGTATCTTGTTTTTCTCCGATAAGTCTTGCTGGAATAACTTTTGTATCATTCAAAACTAATATATCTTCAGGATTTAAATAATCAATTATATTTTTAAATACATCTTCTTTTAAATCACCATTTTTTCTATCCATAACAAGAAGTTTAGAATCACTTCTTGTTTTTAGAGGGGTTTGGGCAATTAATTCCGATGGCAAATCATAATTGTATTCTTCAATATTCATTTAATAATATCCTCAAAAACTTTCATCATTTCCTCAGATATATCATCAATCGTTCTAATTATGTCATTTTTTACACAATCAACTTTAATAAAGCCATACTTTTCTGTTAGTTCCAAATAAGCATTCTCTGCATTTCTTAAATGTTCTTCATCTGATTCTAGTCCATCAGCACCTTCTGCTCTACTTTGTTTTAAAATACAAGCATATTCATAAGGCATATATAAAAATATAACTGCATCAGGTCGTGGAAGTTCCATTATTCCAAACTCCAAGTCATCTAACTTTTTATACATTTTTTCTCTTTCTTCTTTAGTTTTTAATTTTCCACCTTGATGAGCCATATTAGACTCAACATATCGATCAAGCAACACAATATCTCCATTTTCCAAATGTTTTTTTATTATATCAACGTTATATCTTCTATCTGCTGCATAATATGCTGCAGACACAAGAGCATCCACATTTGCTGGACCTTCTGGAAACCAAGATTCTCCAATATAGGATTTACCTAAATATGGTCCTCCAACAATTCTACCAGTTGGACTATCAAACCATGGAATACTAAAATTATAAACCTTAATTCCTTTAGCTTTACATTTTTCAACTAACTTTTCTGCTTGAGTCTTTTTACCTGAACAATCAGTTCCCTCAATTACAATTAACTTACCTTTCATTTCAACCTCACACATTCTACAAAACTATATTTTAAATTATTGTCAAAATTTCTATATTCTCTATCCCACTTCGACATAATTACCCCTTATTTATACCACAATGGATATTTACTAGTTAATTTTAAAACCTCTTCTTTTAGATTATCAAGTATTTCATCATTATCATGATTTTTTAAAGCTTCAGCAATAATTTCCCCGATTTTTTTAAAATCATCTTCTTTAAGTCCTCTGGTAGTCATTGCTGGTGAACCAAGCCTAATTCCACTAGTACGAACTGGACTTTCTGTATCTCCTGGAATAGTATTTTTATTTACAGTTATATGTATTTTATCTAATAAATCTTGTGCTTCTGCTCCAGTTAACCCACACGCATTTTTAACATTAACTAGTATCAAATGATTATCCGTTCCCCCAGATACGATATGAAATCCTTCGTTTTCCAAAGTACTAGCTAAAACCTTAATATTTTTTAAAACTTGTTCTTGATAAGCTTTAAATTCTGGTTGCAATGCTTCATAGAAACACTGTGCTTTAGCTCCGATTACATGCATTAAAGGTCCACCTTGAATACCTGGAAATATTGTTTTATCAATTTTTTTAGCAATTTCTTCATCATTAGTTAGTATTAAACCTCCACGAGGACCTCGTAATGTTTTATGAGTTGTAGTTGTAACTACATCAGCATATTTCACTGGATTTTGATGAAGTCCTGTCGCTACAAGTCCTGCAATATGAGCCATATCGACGAAAAGATAAGCACCAACCTCATCAGCAATTTCTCTAAACTTTTCAAAATCAATAAACCTTGAGTAGGCACTAGCTCCTGCAATAATCATTTTTGGTTTTTCTTTTAAAGCTTTTTCTCTTAAAGCCTCATAATCAATCATTTCTGTTGCTGGATCTACATCATAATCGACGATTTCATAATCAATTCCACTAAATGACATTTTATGACCATGTGTTAGATGTCCTCCATTCGATAAATTCATCCCCATTACTTTATCACCATGATTAAGTAATGCTCTATAAACTGCCATATTAGCACTTGAACCTGAATGTGGTTGAACATTAGCATATTTAGCATCAAATAACTTTTTAGCATAATCCTTAGCAGTATCTTCAAATATATCGATGTATTCACATCCCCCATAATATCTTTTAGCAGGATACCCTTCCGCATATTTATTAGTAAGAATGCTTCCTTGTAATTTCAAAACATCATTTGAAACATAATTTTCTGAAGCAATTAATTCAATATTTTCTTCCTGCCGAATGCGTTCCTTTCGTAGTGCATCTTCTAAAATCTTATCCATTTTTACCATTTCCTTTCATATTAATTAAATTATCTATAATCATTGCTACAGTCATTGGTCCTACTCCTCCAGGATTAGGGGTTATATAAGAAGCAATTTTTGATACCTCTTCAAAATCAACATCACCAACGATTTTATCATCAACTCGACTTATACCTACATCTATTACTACTGCTTTATCTTTAACCATATCTTTCGTTATCAAATGAGGAACACCAACTGCACATATTAAAATGTCTGCTTCTTTAGTAATTTTAGTTAAATCCTTAGTAAAACTATGACATACAGTTACAGTAGCATTCATATTTAGTAATGCTAAACTAAGTGGATGACCTACAATATTTCCTCTTCCAACAATTACTACATTAGCTCCAGATACAGATATCTGATAGTATTCTAACAACTTAATAATTCCTTTTACAGTGCAAGGAAGTATCGTTTCTCTTCCCAAATATAAATTATAAATATTGTCCTTAGTAAAGCCATCGACATCCTTAGATGGTTTTATTAACCCACTACATTTATCAAAATCAATATGAGAAGGTACAGGACTTTGTAGAATAATACCAGTAATGCTTTCATCTTCATTTAGTTTGTTTATTAATAAACATAAATCTTCTTCTGTTTCCTTATCATCAAGAAGGTATTTTTCTACATCAATCCCTACTTTTTTGCAAGCTATCTCTTTATTTTTAATATATATCTTGCTAGCTGGATTATCACCAACTAAAATGATAGCTAATTTTATAGCTAATTTCTGCATAGCAATTACTTCTCTACTCGTATCTAATATTTCATCACGAACCTTTTTCCCATCTAAAATCAAAATAATCCCCCACTTTCAAATAAACTGCGATTATGGTCTATTCCTAAATGTTCATAAGATTTCTCAGTTGCCACTCGTCCACTTCTCGTTCTTTTAATGAACCCTTCTTGAAGTAAAAATGGTTCTACAACATCTTCAATCGTTGATATTTCTTCTCCAATCGCTGTTGAAATTGTTTCGACTCCAACTGGTCCACCATTAAATTTATTTATCAAAGCTTCTAAATACTCGATATCAATCGAATCAAGCCCATATTTATCGACATTAAGACGATCTAAAGATTCTAAAGTAATATCTAAATCTATTCGTCCATTACCTTTAACTAAAGCAAAATCTCTAACACGTTTAAAAAGCCGATTTGCAATTCTTGGTGTCTTACGACTTCGTTTAGCTAACTCCACTGCTGCATCATCATCAATATTCATATCAAGAACACGACTTGTTCTTTTGACAATACTAGCTAACTCTTCATCAGAATAAAACTCCAATTTGTTAACAATGCCAAATCTATCTCGAAGTGGCCCAGATAAATCTCCTGCTCTAGTAGTTGCTCCCACTAAAGTAAATGGTGGTAAATCTATTTTAACACTTCGACTTTTCCCTTCAGTACCAATTACTATATTAATAGTAAAGTCTTCCATAGCTGAATAAAGAATCTCTTCAATAAATGAAGGTATACGATGAATTTCATCAACAAATAACACATCTCCTGGATCAAGAGTTGATAAAATTGCTGCTAAATCGCCACTCTTTTCAATCGATGGTCCCGTTGCTGTTTTGATATTACTACCCATTTCATTGGCAATAATATGGGCTAGCGTTGTCTTTCCTAAACCTGGAGGGCCATATAAAAGCACATGGTCAAGTGGTTCATTACGCATTTTCGCCGCCTCAATAAAAATTCGCAAATTTTCTTTAATCTTTTCTTGTCCAACATATTCATCTAAATTCTCTGGACGAATACCTTTATCAAATATATCTTCTGGTTTTAAATCTCCCTCTACAATTCTGTCCTCCATCATTTACCTCCCTCTTAAATCAATTATACAATAAAAACAGATGATTTTCTAGTCATACAATCCAAAACT
>CAZEMQ010000079.1:0-4859 GCA_964513435.1 uncultured Muribaculaceae bacterium | reverse complement strand
ATCATATTTATATTATCCGTGCAATAAAAAAATAACCAAAAATAGGAATTGCTTTATTAATGCTTTTGATTTATAATTTAAATGCGAACAAAAGCTCGGAGGTGAACCATGACAAATTTATATCAAACTAGAAATATTATGTGTATTGATTTAAAAAGTTTTTTTGCTTCATGCGAATGCATCGAAAGAGGTTTGGATCCATTTAAAGTTCCTTTGGTTGTTGCTAATCCTAAACAAGGTAATGGTGCTATTACCCTAGCAGTCACTCCTTATTTAAAAAAGCAAGGGGTCGCATCTAGATCAAGATTATATGATATTCCTAGTAATATTAAATATACAATTGTTCCTCCACGAATGAAATTATATATAGAAAAAAGTAAAAAAGTTGTTAGCATCTACTTAGATTATGTAGCTGATAGTGATTTACATATATATTCAATAGATGAATGTTTTTTGGATGTCACTGATTACTTAAAGTTGTATAAGAAAAGTGATTATGAGTTGGCATTAGAAATACTTAATAAAATCCAAGAAAAAACTGGGCTTACTGCTACTTGTGGGATTGGACCTAATTTATTACTTGCTAAAGTGGCTATGGATATTGAAGCTAAAGAATTTAAAAATGGGATTGCTAAATGGACTTATGATGATGTACCTACTAAGTTATGGAATATCTCTCCCCTTTCAAAGATGTGGGGAATTGGCAAAAGAATGGAAAAAAATCTAAACAATCTAAATATATATACCATCGGAGATTTAGCTAAATATAATCCTAACAAATTAAAAGATAAATTTGGAGTTATGGGCTTAGAACTATGGAACCATGCTAATGGTATCGACACTAGCAAAATTGCAGATTATAAAGTTCAAGCCAAAGATAAATCCTATAGCCATTCCCAAGTTTTATTTAAAGATTATAATGAAACAAATGTCAGATTGATAATATCAGAAATGGTTGAAGTTCTTGCTGCTCGCTTGCGAGCTAATAAAAAACAAACAACAGTAATCAGTTTGGGAATAAGCTATTCTAAAGAAATAAATAGTGGCTTTTATCACTCATTAAAATTAGATGCTCCAAGTGACTCTACAAAAGAAATAGACAAATATTGTAATATCATATTTGATCGATATTATAATTACCTTCCTATTAGAAAAGTGAGTATTTCTTGTGGAGGGTTAGTAAATAAAAAGGGAGTACAATTAAACTTATTTGAAAAATATAGCGATATTCAAAAAGAAGATAAAATAAATGAAACTATCGATGAAATTAAAAACAAATTCGGAAAAAACAGTATAATTAAAGCATCTAACTTACTAGAAGATTCAACAGCAATTGAAAGAAATACTAAAATCGGAGGTCATCATGAATAAAGATCGAGGAATGATAAAATGGGCACCATTTAATTCTCTTATGAATCCTCGTAAAACTATCAACTCTTTATTAATTGAAAGAGGGAAAATTGAAAAACCACAAATTAGTGAAGAAAAACAAAAAGCTTTAGAAGAAAAAATAATTGAATCTTATTATTGTCAAAGTCCAGTTTTAATAACTTATTATAAAGATGGTTTTCTATTAAAAGTAAAATCTAAAATAAAGAAAATAGATAGCGTATATAAAACTATCTACTTAGAAAATCAAAATAAGATATTATTTAAACAAATATTTAATATTACAAACGGGTAACTGATACAAAATAATAATTATTGTCAGTTCCCTTTTTATATGTCCACATATATGTAGCTAATATATCATAGTTAGTAAAGTTGCTAGTCCCATCTATATCACTAAATGTAGTTATTAAACTAGTTTTATTCATATCGTTATATACTTCATAAGTGTTATCTTCAATATAATTAAAGTAACCAAACTTTTCATAAATATATAAATATTCATCATCACTAGTTGCAGAACTTAAATTTTTTACCACAAAATTATTATCACAAGTAACACAGTTATTATTTGTTATATAAAACATACTATTTTCTTCATCATAGCTTACTATATAATTATCATAAGTAACTGAACTTACTTGATAATTTTGAAGTAAACTTGAATCGTTAAATAATTCTATAAAAGCGGTATTTAATTCACTATCACTAATACTAATTTCACTAGTACAAGTTCCTGAGTTTAAATAATTTAAGGCTAATCCTAGTTTATCTTCTAAAGTCAAACTTGAGACATCTATACTTGATGAATAAAACTTAGATAATAAATCATTACAATTATTCAAATTTATTTTATTATATGTAGTTTGCAATATCGCTGATGAAAGAGGTACTTCTTCATTATCACTTGTTAAATCATCAACAGTATTGGAATTAGCAACTTCAACAGTAGTACTTACAAATCTTAAATTATAATATCTATAGCCGATATAAAAAGCATAAGATACTCTTCCAAAAAAGTAAAATACAATCATTGTTAATATAACAGTTAAAATAACGGATTTGTTAAGACAAGATTTTAAAGAATTTTTACTTTTGTTTTTTCCCTTTTTATCATTGCCGAAAACTATTTTTTCTTCTTCGTCTTTCAACAATGGTTCTAAAGCCATATTTATCACACCCTTACATTAATAATAACATAAAACTAAAATTAAAGAAAGGTATTTAAACCAACAAATTTCGATATTATTTTCGACGATTTTCACTAACTAATTCATAGTCATCGGTAAGTTGTTTAATTCTTTCAATAATTCGCCTTGCTTTTACTTTATCTTCATTATTTTTAGTAATTGACAAATGAGTTTCTAATTCTTTAATATTTAAATTAGATGTAAAAAAAGTTGTAAGTTTATTATTCATTCGATATTGTAAAATTGTTCCCAAAATTTCATCTCTTCCCCAAAGAGTAACATTTTCTGCTCCAATATCATCAATTAAAAGAATATCAACATTTTGCAAATAACGCAATTTATCTTCAACTAAAGCAAAATCTTCTTTCATGTTTCTAAGTAATTCTGGGAAATATGTTATTTCAATTTGAGCATTTTTCTTAATTGCTAATTCATTTAATAAAGCTGCAATCAAAAATGTTTTGCCAGAACCAAAAGAGCCATGAAGATAAAGTCCTTTTAAAGTGTTTACTTTTTCATAATTATCATAATAGGTCTTAAGCCATTTAATTACACTTGCCCTATTTTTATCACTTAAATCGATGTCTTTCATTCTGGCATTTTTTAGTTCATTTAAACTATCCATCTTTTGAGCTTCTTTTTGTTCTTGTTCTTTTTGATATTTACATGGAGTATAAATAAATTTGATGCTATCTTCGGTTACACTAGGATATAAGACATGACCAGAAACTCGATTTTTACACATGACTAATCCTTGACAATTACTACAGTTTTTTAATTCTGCACATGTGTCTTGTAGTTGAGAGTTATTTTTTTTAGCTAAGTCTTTAGAAATCTTTAATCTTTTAACCAAAAGACAAAAATCTTTATCTTCCATCGATTTTTGCAGATTTTTTTCTAATTCAGCATCAATTTTTTCACTCAAAGTCATACTTACTTTTTCCATTACTTAAACTCCTTAAATAAATTTTCCATTTCGGCTTTTTCTTCTTCCGTTAATTCAGCTTTTTGATTATCTTTATTAAACCAAACTGGTTCATTAGTATTTTGTACTTTATCAGTAAACTTTTTACTCAATTTTTGATTTTCTTTCTCGGCAAAATCCATAGCTTCATTAGCATTTTTTAACCCTGCTCTTTTCCATTGCCCAGCGATTGTTTCAATATATGCTCTCGATAAACGATTGTTATTTTTTCTTAAAACATAATCTAACAAAACATTTACTACCGCTGGAGGCATTTCTAAATCAATAACTAACATTTCAATTATTTTAATATCCGCATTGGTAGGTTTTACTCCCCGATATTTATTACGTAAAAAGTCTACTGGATTAATACTTTCAAATACCCGAATAATTTTGCCACGCATCGAATTATCCCCTTCGGGAGTTTTTAAATATTCTGGTTGACTACGATATATCAACGTTGGCAAAGCTCCATTATTAAATTGATACATCTTACGAGCCGCTTGGCGTAAAGCATTTTTATCAATCATTCCATATTCATTTAATACACTACGAATTAATTCCATCATTTTTAAAGAATCTATTTTATAAATAAATGCTAGTTGATTGATTAGCTCTTTAGTCTTCTTGTTAAAAGCTCGTTCATTTATTATTCCCTTAGGAATTGATGAAATAATTAAATCAAAATCGACTTGATCATTACATTCGATATTACCAACACTCCTTTCGAGACTCTCAAAAACAGGAATGTCTGATTGGGAAACATATACTTCATCCAATTTTTTAGAAATATCTAAGTATTCTTTAGTATCTATCTTTAATTTTTGATATAACTTACGTAAATATTCATATTCAGTATCTCCAATATTATTATACAATACAATATTTAAAATAGGATGATTTAAAAATTCAGTAGGACTTAAAGGAGAATACAACTCATAAATATAGTTATTGATATTTCCTGATTTAAAATATGTCCTTATAAGACCAACAGCTTCAAGTGATTCTCTAGCTTGTTTAATAGAATTTAAAGGGCACTTTAGTATACTCATTAAATGATGATGATTGAATTCTCGGGAAACTTGATTGATACCATCTAAATCATTCCAAAGAGTCAAATACAGACTTATGCTTAAATGACCTATTATAGGTTCATAAAAAGCTATTAGAACTTTTTTATCAAAATCAGTTAGAATTGTTTTGTTAAATATTACATATCTATCGGCAGGTAATAATGTAACGCTTTCCATGAACCATCACCTCAGAGAATATTATAACAAAAATTAAAACAAAAAGAACTAAAAATAGTTCAATTA
>CAZEMQ010000078.1:0-4863 GCA_964513435.1 uncultured Muribaculaceae bacterium | reverse complement strand
AAGTAAATATTGCTTTTTTTTATTGCCTTTGAGTGATATAATTTTGTTAAGGAGGTAGAGAATGAAAAAGATATTTGAAAAGCATGGAATGGTAAATTGCATTAGTACTATTTTAGATGTTATTGGTATCATTTTAATTTTGATTGCTATACCTGTTAGTAATACTACTGCTGAAGTTGTTTTACGTTTGACAGGAATATTGATGGTAATTGTTGGAACATTTGGTATTCTAGCAAAATCAATTAAGGCAAAAGTAACAAAATTAGGTTTTATTGGTACCATTTTAATTGTTTTAAGTTTTATCCTTATTGCTATTGCAGCATTTGTTGATGAAACTGAATACGCTAATCCAAATATTATTCTAAAATTGATTGGTATGTTATCTTTTGTAGTTGGTGGATTTATGTTATCATTAACTGCAAAAGAACATAATATTATCAAATCATTATTAGTATTAGCATTCGCAGTAATAATATTTTCATGGCTAGTTCCATACGGTTATTTCAGTGGTTCAGATTTTTATAATTATGGAATGAATCGTATTGGAGTTATGGATATTAGTATAGCACTATATAATGCTATGTATTATTCTGTTGATAAAATAATATATCTAATAGTACTTGGTGGCTTTTATGGCGTATTATCCAATATCAGTGGTTACCAAAAATTAGTTGGTAAACTTGCTAGTAAATTTGCTAAACAACCTATATTAGTGGCTGTAATAATGACTGTAGTATTGTTTATATTTACATCATTCTTTAGCCAAACTGCTATGGTATTGCTATTTATTCCTTTCTTCATATCAATTTTATTGCATATGAATATCGATAAATTGACAGCTTTTGCTATAACTTTTGGTTCTGTTTTAGTAGGTATTCTTGGAGCTACATATGGAACAGAAGCTATAACAATGTTTAATTACTATGTTGGTTTAGATATTGAAACAGGATTAAACTATCGCTTTATTGTAGCATCAGTTGCTTTAGTATTATATTGTTTCTTTATTACTATGCGTCTTAAAAAGATTCTTAGTAATACAAAGAAGACTACTAAAAATTCTGATATTGAAGATGATCCATTTAAAGTAGAAATATCACGTAAGAAAGTTAGTGTTGTTCCAGTAGCAATAGTATTAGCTATTCTTAGTATAATTATTATATTATGTTATGTTGCTTGGGAAACTAACTTTGGTATAACTATATTTAGTGAATTCCATGATTGGTTGACAGGCCTAGCACCAGTAGAAGATTTCTATATTATGAGTTATATCTTAGGTAGTAGTGCAACAGAATTTGGTAATTATACTTATGTCTTTGCGTTATGTAGTGTACTCATTTTAGCTGCTGGATTGATTGCTTATCTATATCGTATGAAATTCAACGAATTTATCGAAGCATTTTATACAGGTATTAGAAGAATGTTTAAACCAATTTGCTATATTATTGCGGTATATTTAGTATTCGGTCTATGTTATAATGCTCCATTTATAGCTTATATATCTAATTGGATGTTTAATTTAGTTGAAGGCTTTAATCCATTTATTACATCAATTATGGCCTTTATAACATCTATATTCCATAATGATTTAGGATATACAAGCTTTGTTGTTGGTTCATATTTAACTAATGTATTTGCAGATAACTTAGATTTAGTACATGTAATATATACTTCAATGTATGGTATAGTTCAAATATTCATGCCAACAAGTGTTATGTTAGTTATTGGCTTATCTTTGATGAAATTAGATTATAAATCATGGTTTAAGTATATCTGGCTATTCGTTGTTGGAATGATAATAATATTATTGGTATTATTTATAGTATTATCATATGCTGGTACTACTGTTTAAGAGTTCAATTGAACTCTTTTTTTTATTTTGGTATAATTATGTCATGAAAACGATTCAAGAAATAAAAAGAAATATTACGAAAATTAATAAGTATTGTGAAACGAATAGAGCAGCTATTATAGATTATATGCAAGCAAATAATTTAACAATAGAAGATTTTTGTCTTTCAGTTGGACTTGATTATTCTTTATTAAACGATACTTTATATAACACTTTACAAACATTACTTAGTGATGATACCACAAGAATATATTGTAATCCTGGAGCAACTGATTTAGTACATGATGAAATTAGTTTGTATTCAAAAAAAACAGGCATTAATATTGGTTATTTAGAAAATATAATAAAAGTAGTTTGGGATAAAAATGATAGTGATTCTTTGTATCAAAAGAGTGATAGAGAATTTATGGCGATTAAAAAAGAGAGCGATGTGAACATAATAATTCATTTTGCTTTACAAACAGTTGCTTTAAATAAATTAGCTTTTGAAAGAATACTTACTAATAAATACCCTTTAGACCATATGCAAATTGATATTAGTTTTGCTAAGTATTTAAGTGATGGAGCAATAATTGAAGAAAAAAATAATCGCGTAGTAATCGAAAAAGAAATGATTGCTAGAGATTTAGAAAAAATATTGGGGTTTCTTTATAATTTTAATTATGATATAGCAGTAGCTATCTTAAAAAGATATCCAGCAAGTGATAAAAAAATTAGTGATGTTGTAGATATGAATAATTTTTTCAATAGATAAACATTATTAACATAGAATTAATTAGGGAGGAATTCTATGTTTGATAAATATAGCTTTGTTGTTAGTAAAATATTTCAGGGTGCTGAAGATGAAATGAAAGAATTAAATCATCCTTATGTTGGCAGTGAGCATTTGTTGTTGAGTTTATTAAAAAATTCTGTGGATATAATAAATATAGTTAGTAAATATAAGTTAACTTATGATAGTTTTAAAAAAGAATTGCTGTTAGTGGTTGGTTCTGCAAATAAGAGTAGTTCTTATGTTTTATATACGCCGATGTTAAAACGAATAATTAATTTAGCTTTAGAAGATGCGAAAGAAAGAAAGCAGGAGTTAAATCCTCGTCATCTTTTTTTGGCGATGTTGGAAGAAGGGGAAGGTATAGCTATTAGACTTTTGTGTGGGATGAATATCGATTTAGATAGCTTGTATGATGAATTAAAAGAAGAAAAAGCAAAAGTTAATCAAAAGTTAGAATTATTTAATATTGGTAAAAACTTAAATGATTTTATCGATGCCGATGGAGTTTTGGTAGGAAGAGAAAAAGAACTAAATTTAGTCATTGAAACTCTGATTCGCAAGAATAAAAATAATCCCCTTTTAGTAGGAGATGCTGGAGTGGGGAAAACTGCAATTGTTGAAGAATTAGCTAGAAAAATAAATAATTGTGATGTTCCAGAATTGATTCAAGACAAACAAATTGTCATGTTAGAGATGGGTGCTTTAGTAGCGGGGACTAAGTATCGAGGAGAATTTGAAGAGAAACTTACTAAGATTATTCGTGAACTAGAGAGTAATCCTAATATTATTTTATTTATCGATGAAATTCATACTATAGTTAATGCTGGAGGAGCAGAAGGTGCTATTAATGCAAGTGATATTTTAAAGCCATATTTAGCTAGAGGTAAAATTAAAATAATCGGAGCTACAACTACTTTAGAATATAATAAATATATATTAAAGGATAAGGCTTTAAATCGAAGATTTGAACTTATTAAGGTTTTAGAACCAAATGAAGAAGAAACTACTGAGATATTAAAAAAGATAAAACCTAGTTTTGAAAAACATTATAATATAAAAATAACTAATAAAAATATTACAGATATTGTTAAAAATACTAAAAAATATATTACTGAACGTCGTAATCCAGATGCTGCAATAGATATATTGGATTCTGTTTGTGCTATGAAAGAAGTTACTAATAAAAAGAGTAATGCTCTTCAAGAATTAAAAGAACAAAAAAAAGATATTATTCGTTTGAAAGAAGAAATGGTAAAACAAAATGATTTTAAAAAAGCTTTAGAATATCATAATGCAGAGGTAGATATTGATAAATGTTTAAATAAGAAATATTTGGGTCAAACAAAAATAACTGAATATGATATCTTAAATCTTATCGAAAGAAAGTGTAATATTCCTTTAGTAAATAAAAAGAAAGATTATAAACGGTTAGAAAAATATCTATTAAATAATATTGTTGGTCAAGATGAAGGGATTAAAAAGATTGTTAAGAATTTGACAAACTATAATTTAGAAAAGCCGATATCAATACTTATAACAGGTTCAACTGGGGTCGGAAAAACTGAAACTGTCAAGTTGATTAGTAGTTTTTTAGGTGTCAATTTATTACGTTTAGATATGAGCGAATATAATCAAGAGACATCAATAAGTCGTTTGATAGGGACAAGTGCTGGTTATGTTGGATATGATGATGGAGCTATTTTTGATAAAATTAAAATGCAACCTTATTCTTGTATTTTGGTCGATGAATTAGAAAAAGCTTGTTCAGAAGTTCAAAATTTATTTTTGCAAATATTAGATGAAGGATTTGTTACTAATGCTAAAGGTGAAAAAATAGATTTCAAAAATACAATCATTTTTATGACTAGTAATGTAAATAGTACTAAGAAAATGGGGTTTATGAATAGTAAGAGTAGCTATAATGAATTTAGTAAAGAATTTGTTGCTAGATTTATAGATGTTGTTGAATATAATGATATAACTGAAGAGATGGTTATGAAATATTTAAAGAAAAAGAAGATAAGTGATAAGAATATTATTAAAAATTTTGATATTAATAGGTATGGTTTTAGAGGATTAAATCATTATTTAATGAAGGAAAATAAAAAAATTAAAAATTAGAGCATAAAAAAAATAAGCCGTCTATTGGCAAATAGATATAAAAAATTACTTGCACAATCAAAATTTTTAAAAGCCATTAATAAAAAGAAGCATATCTATTTTAGATACACTTCTTTGT
>CAZEMQ010000077.1:0-4880 GCA_964513435.1 uncultured Muribaculaceae bacterium | reverse complement strand
TTATTTTAGCCAAAAATTAACTGACGGAGATTTTTCCCAACTTCACATCCTATGTCAAAAATTGTTTTACCAATATTTAAAATTGCAGAAAGCATGGCAGCAGTAACTGCTCCACCAATTATTTTTGAAAGCTCTTCATTTTTTAATTTCATTCTCTCCTCCCCATTTATCACTTTTCACTAAATCCACAAAATACTCCAAGGGAGAAAATAATTAATCCCCCTAGTACTGCTAAAATTGCAACTGTCGCACTACCTCCAGAAACCCTACTTAACTCTTGCTTGCTCAATACATCCATAAAAACCTCCTTATCATATTGGCATAATAAATTGCAGCATAAAGGAAATGTTTTTCCAAAATGCCATAACCTCCTTACAAGAAATTTGCTACCTTTTTCAACAACCTTTCTTTGTTATAATAAATACTAACTTCAACTACTAAATTTTGTGGATAGTCTAAAGATGATGTCAAAATAATTTCTTGATAGTTAAACATATATGAAGAATCAACCATCATATCCCCAATATATAAAATTTCGATTTCATATTTATCATCACCAATCTTGTAATACTGGCCATTTAATATTGTATCAGAGTAAGTCGTTGGAATATTCAAAACTAAATTCCCATCTTGAAAATAACCGTAGGTATTATAAACATCATAAATTGGTACAAAAAGCAATGCTACACTTAGTATTAGCATAATAGTTACTATAAATAAAAGTATATACCATCTTTTATAAGGAATGTTTAAAAGTTCTTCATACTCCATGATGACCTCCCAAGTTGATGACTTTATCAAATAATCTATCTTGATTTTTATGAGTTACATAAATAATTGTCTTCCCCCGATATCTATTTTTAATATTTTTAATAATCTGTTTTTCAGTCCTATAATCAACTTCACTTAAAGCTTCATCTAAAATAAGTATTTCAAAGTTATTTAATAAAGCTCTAGCTAGTATAATACGTTGCTTTTCACCTCCCGATATATTTACGTTTTCATTATTAATACTAGTGTCATAGCGAAAATCTTTTTTATTAACTATTTCATCAACTAAACAAATTTGACATACCTCATAAAACTTATCATCATCAATATTTCTTCCAAAGACAATATTTTCCTTAATCGTTCCTGAACACAAACTTTCATTTTGATTTATATAAGTTATATTGTTTCTAATTGTATTAATACTTAAATCACGTATATTATATTCTCCAATCGATATATGACCACCATAATTGATAATATATTTATCCAATATTTTACAAAGAGTTGATTTGCCTGTACCACTCTTCCCTTTAATTGTAACTACTTCTCCAGGTTGAATAATTAAATTAAAGTTTTTAAATATCGGAGTCAATTTATCATAAGAATAATTTAAATTGTTTATAACTATTCCATTATTTTTTATATTTATAGATTTACCTAAACTTTCTTTATTCAAAGATAGAAAATCATTTATTTTAGAAAAGCTTGCTTTAATATAATTATATCTCGGTAAACTATCTATACAGTTTTTTATCGGATCTAAGAAAAATGTCAAAAGCATATTAAATGTAACTAAGGAAGTAATTTCAATAGTCCCTTGAAAGATTAAATAAAATCCCCAAGTGTTAATGATAAAATAACTTATTTCGTTGATTGTATTTTTTAACATGGTTTCATTATTTATAAATTTACTCAATCTAAAATTATCATATAATAAACTAGTTAAACTATTTTCAATATTCTTTAGACTTTTATCGATTACATTTAAATTTTTAATACTATTTAGCATATTAATATTTTCAAGAAGAACATTATTAAATCCTGCAGAAAGTTCGATGTTAGCATAAGCCCTTTTATATATAATTCTACTAGATATTAAACCCACAATAAGATATAGCAACAAACTAAAAAGAAAGGCTAGAAATAGTTTATCGCTAATATTATATAGTAAGGGCATGGCTGTTATCATTAGCAAAAAATCAAGAAAGCAAGAAATAAATATTTCTGTAAACAGATTTTTTATTCCATTTAATTCATTTACCCTTGTTATTATTTCTCCGCCATTTCTACTAGTGATAACTTCTAAAGGGAGATTAAAAATATGATTTATAAAGTTACTATTTAAAAAACAATCTATATTTTTATTTAAATGGACTTCTAAATAACCGCGAATATACTTAAAAATCAACTTGAATATAACTATTATCCCAAAAAATATTCCTAATATTTTGATATATGTTAAATAATAGTTATTCGTTATAGCATCAATCATTATTTGAAAGTGATAACCACTAATAACAGTAAAAATAATAAGCAAAATACTAACAATCAATATTGTTATAAATAAACTTTTCTCTTGAACTACTATTTTAGTAAAAATTTTAAACAGACTATTTTCTATTTGAAGAACAGGAATCTTTCTTCTAGGTTTAAACAGCAAAATGACATGTGTCCATTCTTCATAAAATTCATCTTTAGTCATCACAACTTTACCTTTAGCTGGATCCATTAATATTACTTTATTACTGGTAATTTTATAAATAACTACAAAATGATTTAGCCCGTTTGGTTTAATGACGTGAACTATTGCTGGTAGAAATATCGCTTCATTCGTCAAGTTATTAACCTTTTTACCTACTGCATCAAATCCATATTGTTTGCTAGCTTCAATAATATTTAAAGCAGTTGTACCATTAATAGTGGTATTAGTATCAAGGCGTAATTTTTCAAGTGATACATAACCTCCATAATGTTTAATGATTGACAATAATGAACTTACACCACAATCTTTAGCATCGCGTTGTCGAACAATTTCCATTACAAATTTCTCCCTTCAATTATTTATATAGAAATTTTTATTTATTTTCTTTTTTTTGACAAACATTTTTTTAAAATTTTTATATAAATTAATTGAGAAAAAAAATAATGTTTTTTTAACAAAATAAAAAGTCCGAATTTTCGGACTTAAATAGCAAAAATACATGATTTTGCCATATAATACACATAACAATACCGACTTGCAATATGTATTTGATATAAAGCCAAAAAGAATTAAAGCAAGCGATGTATAAATGTCAGCAAAAAACAAGCATTATTACCTACTTATTAAATAAATCACTGTGACTACCTGTTGCAAAGAGCAACAAAATTAATTCATCATCTTGTATTTTATAAATCAATAACCAGTCTGGCTGTATATGACATTCCCAACAATTCTTAAAAAATTTGTCATTTGTTAATTTGTGGTTCCTATATTTTTCGTCTAACTCCCCACCATTTGCTATAACATTAAGCAATTCTAAGAACTTTGTTTCGTCTTTGCCCTGTTTTAGCACTTTCTTAAATTCTTTTTTAAATCAACTAGTATATTGTACATGATACTTTGTATTTTCTAAATTAAACATATTATGCCTTTAAATCTTTTAACATTTCATACATATTAGTATAACTTTTTGCTTGTATTTTCCTATTTAATATATCCTCGCCTTCTTGTAATGCTTCTAATAATTCTTCGCTTGGTCTAGGATTTACAACTTCAAAGGGAACGCCATTTTTATTTATTAATTGTTTAATTGCCATATTTACGTATGTACTCATATTCAAGCCTAAATTACTCAAAATGTCAGTTGCTAACTCCTTGTCTTGTCTATCAACTTGGACGCTAATTGCAGTTGTTAAATTTTTCATAGCACCACCTCTTTCATAATTAAAATAATAACATAGTTTATATAAAATGTCAATTCATTATATATATAATATATTATTTTTTATATAAATTTAATATATATTATATTATACTTTAACAATTAAAAAACATGCATACATTTACGCATAAAAAAGAATGGACCGTCGACAAATTATGCTATTGACTTCTTGAATGCCTATTATCACATCTAGGAAAGCAGCATAATCACTTCTTTTTATTACCAATAAAATTATTTATAATGCAACTTTAATATCTGGAACTATTTTACAAGCGTTTCCTTTCCACCAATTCTTGATAAGTACTCATTTTTGATGTTCTTTGATTAAATCTTCTATTCATTCGTTATTTCCATATCTCCAACAAAAGCACAAATATATGTTGTTTCTTTGTCATTATTATATCTATCGTGCATGACACAAAATATTATAATAATAGCACCTAAAGTTTCCATCAACTCCATTAGTAAGGTTCTCCTGTCTACTTTAGGTTGACTAGTTCAATGTATAAAGTTCTTATTTTTTTGACAAAACCCATGATATTTCTAAAACTCGAAAATTGATATGTAAAAAACTAAAAAAAACAAACAATGATTTTGAACAAATAATACATAAATGTATTTTAACCAACATTTTGAACAGTATTAAAATAACTAAATTATTAGATAATTTATAAAAAAGTGTGTTTGACAAAATAAAAAGTCCGAATTTTCGGGCTTGAATAATATGGTATCCCCAACAGATAGTAAAATTATATATTCTTACCATATAATTTGCCTAAAATACGCATAACAAAGTAAAAAATAACTAAAGTGTGTTTAGAAATAAAATCAAAAAGAATTAAAGCAAATGATATATCAACATTAGTAAAAAAGAAAATTTGGAGAAGAGTTTCTCCAAATACATCTTTATATTTTATTCTGAAGAAATTAAGAACACATTTAAAAAGTATTTGTCTGTGATGGAATTTAATATTTTTCAGGTACTCGTATATAGCGAGTCAGGTCAGTATTCGTGATACTGGCTCTTTTTAATGACAAGTTAAAAAAAATAAATAAGGATAGCACTTAATTAAGTACTATCCCCACTGGGTCGTATAGACCTTTAATTAACAAACGGAGCAAATGCTCTTTGTTAGACATATTTTACACTATTTAGAGTTAAATGTCAATGTAAATCTCTCTTTT
>CAZEMQ010000076.1:0-4927 GCA_964513435.1 uncultured Muribaculaceae bacterium | reverse complement strand
TACTTTTATACTATTAATTGCTTCATTATCAATTTTAGCCATCGATTCACTTCCTTTACTCTACATAAATATCATAACATAATTAAAAAAAAAAATAAACAACCACATGGATCATTTATCTTTGAATAAAACACACATTCAAACAAAATAAGAATGCTGCCCCAATAGTTAAAGGAGCTTTATACTTAGTACACTCATATACTGCTACAGTTTTATCAGCCCCAGTAACTATCCAACTACCTATATGTTTAGGTAACGTCCTAGACATTGGAAACATATGAGCTGCAATAATATTTTCTTGAAATTTCGATATTTCAAAATTATTCTTAGCGTTTTCTAAAGCCTTAAGAGGATGATTTAAAAAACACTTTTTAGGAACATCAGTAGTTTTAAAAAAATCATGTAATAAGGCTGCTCTAGTTATCTCTTCATAATTACGCAAATGTAGTCTTTTACAAACTTTATAAGTAAGTCTAGCTACATTTAAAGAATGATCCAACCTAGAAATTCCATGATGAATCTCATATTTTAAGTCAATAAACTCCTTATTTTTTAATATATCACTAATTATATTATTAAATTCAACTTCTCTATTAATCGTCATTTTTCTTCCTCACATTAAACAATTATATCATATAAATGGCATTTTTTGAACCAATATTGTTCATTTTACAATTTTATACACTTTCCATATCTAAATTAAAACGATAATGCCCAACAACTTTTTTTTCAGTTAAAATATCTTCTTCATAGTTATAATTTCCATCATGATGAATTATATAACTTATATTATCACTATTTCTCTTATCACTAACTATAGCAATATCATCTTCAAAAACCACAATATCTCCCCCTTGCCATGCAGTAACATCATAAACATCAGTAGTCAAATTATCAGTATATTTATCTAAAAAAACTAAAATATTATCTATTCTTCTAAAATCTATATTGGTATCAATTACATCGACATCATAATCATCAATATTATTTTTTATATCTTCATCAATTAAACTCTTAAAATCATATCCGGCATTATCAAGAGCATACCAGATAATATCCGTACTAACATAGTATCCATCACTAGGATATCCTCCTTCATAATAAGCACTTTTATATTTAGGATTCATACTTACAAATTCTTTAGCACCATTTAAAATATCCGTATAATCATCAATACCATCACCATCATAATCTGTTTCACTAGCTACAAATAACACTTCACTATCACTAGATAAAAGCTCACTTGGCCAATAACCAAACTGATTAATTGCAATAAAAACTAAACTCAATATTAAAACTAATACTAGTATATTACCAAACCTCAGTATTTTTTCCATGTTATGTCCTCATTTTAACCATAAATTTTTGTGCTAAGCTATTTTCATCACGATTTTTCACATAAACATAACCAATTATACAATATACAACCGCACCGATAAAGTTTACTAGTAAATCTCCGATTGTATCTTCTAAACCAATATCCAAGTACCCACCTTGAATTACATAAAGTTCATCTTCTGTAACAATATATGATTCTAAAATATTTTCTACTTTAACTGGAACATTTTTTCCTTCTTCATTTAAAGTAACAGAATATATTTGTTCTACTATTTTATCTTTTTGCATATCAGTATGAAATAACTTATCAGCACCATACTCAAAAAATTCCCATAAAACTCCAATTGTCATTGAAAAACAAAAACCTACTATTGCCACAAATAACGGCGACAAATTCAAATGAAACTTCTCATAACGATTTAAAATATCGATTAACGAAAAACCAATCGCAGCACATAAAAATCCATTAATCGTATGTAAAATAGTATCCCAATTAGAAAATACATTATAAAAATTTTGAATTTCTCCCAATATCTCCGCCGCAAAAATAAATAATAAGATAATTATTTCTAGTGCTTCGGGTAAATCTAACTTAAATCTAGCTTCAATAAAACTAGGAGTTAAAAATAAAGCAAGCGTTAATACACATAAAAATACATTTTCATAATTCCTATTAATCAATTGTAAAACCAAAGTAATCAACACCAACAAGCGTAAAGTCATGTAAATAGCAAAAGCTTTCTTATGCGTTTTAATTTGTTGTAATAATTTTTTTCTTCGAGATTCTTTTTTTGTTTTCTTTTGCATTTTCTACCACCATTATAAGTATAACAAAATAAATTATTTTTACCAAGCATTTTTCCCACAATTTCATATTTGGCATTATTTTATCTAAGCAACATATACTTGTTTTGGGAGGACAAGCATATGGGACTTAATGAAGCAGAAGTTATAAAATCAAGACAGGAACATGGTACAAATGAAATAACCAAAGTTAAGAAAAATACATTTGTAAAGTTATTGCTCGAATCATTCGGAGATCCAATAATAAAAATTCTTTTAATGGCTTTGGCAATAAAGGTAATAGTATTATTTCGTGATTTTGATTGGTATGAAACCATTGGTATTTTAATAGCTATTTTACTTGCTTCATTCATATCAAGTATCTCAGAATATGGCTCAGAACAAGCATTTAATCGGTTGCAAGAAGAAACAAGCAAAACTAAAACAAAAGTTAAAAGAAATGGATTAATTACAGAAATACCAATTGATGAAATAGTAGTTGGTGATATAGTAATCCTAAGTAGTGGAGATAAAGTGCCTGCTGATGGCTATTTAATAAAGGGAACTATCAGTTTAGATGAATCAGCTTTAAATGGGGAAACTAAAGAAGCTAAAAAGACAAGCAGTTTTACTGGGATAATCACAGAGGAAAATAAAGTTTATCGTGGATCAGTAGTTTATAGTGGAGAGGCATATGCTAAAATAACTTTGGTTGGAGATAATACAATAATCGGTAAAATATCAAAAGAACTTCAAGAAGAAATACCAGAAAGTCCTCTTAGAGTAAAACTTCGCGGCTTAGCAAAAACAATAAGCAAAATTGGTTATATCGGAGCTATATTAGCATCAGTTTCTTATCTTTTTGCAAGTATTGTTGTGGAAAATAATTTTGATATTTCCCTAATTAAAGCTACACTTACTGATTTTCCAGCCGTATTCAATCATATCATTTATGCCCTAACTTTATCAGTAACAATCATAGTAGTAGCTGTACCAGAAGGCTTACCTATGATGATTACCCTAGTTTTATCGAGCAACATGAAACGAATGCTTAAAGACAATGTATTAGTGCGTAAACTAGTAGGAATAGAAACAGCAGGAAGTTTAAATGTTTTATTAACCGATAAAACTGGTACCCTCACTAAGGGAATTTTAAAAGTATCTGAATATGTTACTCCCGATAATAAAAGTTTTAAAGATATTCCAAGTTTAAAAAATTATTCTTTATACTCCACTATCTACACTGCCCTTTTTTATAATAACGCTAGTGTATTTAGTAATAATACTATCATCGGTGGCAATTCAACTGATAGAGCTATATTAAAATTCATCGGAAACGACCCAAGTATTAAAAAAACAATTATCAAAAAAGAACCCTTTGATAGTTCCAAAAAATATAGCAGCATAACACTTAGTGATGGCACCATTTTTATCAAAGGAGCAAGTGAAGTAATTTTACCAAAGTGTAATCAAATGATATATAGTAATGGCAAAATATTAAAAATCACCAATAAAACTATTATTCAAAAGAAAATTGATACTTATACTAAAAAAGCTGGAAGAATTTTAATATTTGCTTTTGGCAAAGATTTAAACAATTTGATTTTTATGGGGTTTGTCAATATCAAAGATGAACTTCGCAATGAAGCTTATGAAGGCATAAGAATTATTAAAAATGCTGGCATACAACCAATTATGATTACAGGGGATTCTTTACCGACCGCCGTGGCGATTGCTAAAGAGGTTGGTCTCATCACAAACGATAGAAATTTGACTTTGACAAGTAATGACTTAGCTAAAATGAGTGATGATGAATTAGCTAAGAAAATTCCAAACTTAGCAGTTGTTGCCAGAGCACTTCCACAAGATAAAAGTCGTTTAGTAAATATTATCGAATCTCTTAATCTAGTCGTAGGTATGACGGGAGATGGCGTAAATGATGCACCAGCCTTAAAAAAAGCCAATGTTGGTTTTGCTATGGGTAGTGGCACAGAAGTTGCTAAAGAAGCCGCCGACATTGTTATTTTAGACAATAATATATTATCGATAAGCAAAGCAATTTTGTATGGTAGAACTATATTTAAAAGTATTCGTAAATTTATAATTTATCAATTAACAGTTAATACTTGTGCTTTAATTTTATCTATTGTAGGTTCTTTAATAGGTATTGCTACTCCGATTACTATTGTTCAAATGCTTTGGTTAAACATGATAATGGATACATTCTCTGGAATTGCCTTTTCTTTTGAAGCCCCACTACCAGAGTATATGAAAGAATTACCTAAAAAACCAAATACCAAAATAATTAATAAATATATGTATAGTGAAATAATATGGACTGGTCTATATTGTGCATTACTTTGTATTTTATTTTTAAAATTCCCAATAGTAAAATCCTTTATACGTCCCGATTCAAATAACAAATATTTAATGACTGCTTACTTTGCTATGTTTATATTCATGGGAATATTTAATGCCTTTAATGCCCGTACTTCCCGAATTAATATATTTGCCAATTTGAATAAAAATAAAGTTTTTGTGGGAATATTCTCTTTCATATTTATCGCTCAAATATATATTATATATAATGGCGGAGATATATTCAGAACTTATGGTTTGAAATTTAAAGAACTTATTTTAGTATTATTATTAGCACTTAGTGTCTTCCCAATTGATTGGTTACGAAAATATTTACTAAAGAAAAAACATATTAGCTTAGGTGTTTAGCCGATATGTTTTTATTTACTCCCGAAACCCAGTAATTAAGCAAAAAAAGGTTGCATTTTCCCAACAATTGTAATATAAT
>CAZEMQ010000075.1:0-4948 GCA_964513435.1 uncultured Muribaculaceae bacterium | reverse complement strand
TTTTAAATTAGTATCAAATGATTAGTTATAACTAATTGTTCTTAAAAATTAAGTATCTTTGAATTAAAAAATTTATAATAAAAATAATTAAATCAACAATAATTTTAATAACCGTTGCATAAATATAAACTCTTTTATAAATATATTCGACCAATAAAGCTGATATTAAAATATTTATAATTACCAATGTATAATACTTAATTAGGGTTTTATCTTTGGAATTTTGATACTTAAAAACTATAGTTTTATTTAAATAATAATTAATAGCAGAAGAAATAAAACGAGCAATTAAAGAAGATATAATTATAGAATAATTAATATTTTGTAGTAAATGATTAAATATTGTAAAAAAAGTTAAATCTAATATTAAAGAAAAAATAGCACAAATTAAATAAAGAACATAAAGATTGTTTTTAATCTTTACCATATTACATTTCCAATAAAATTGTTATAGGCCCATCATTTGATATTGATACTGCCATATCTGCACCAAAAACTCCAGCTTTAGTAGTTATATAAGTATTTAATTCAGCATTAAACATCTCATATAATTTTATAGCATCATCTCCATTTAAAGCTTTAATGTATGATGGTCTATTCCCTTTGGTGGCATCACCATATAAGGTAAATTGAGAAATGGAAAGAACCTCTCCCCCTACATCTAAAATAGATTTGTTCATAACTCCATTTTCATCATCAAATATTCGTAGATTAGCTATTTTTCTAGCCATAGCTTTTATTTGTTTTTCACCATCTTCTTGAGTAAACCCTACAAGTAAAACTAACCCTGAAGAAATTTCATTAATTAATTTACCATCTACAGATACACTGCTGTGCTTACTTCTTTGAACTACTACCCTCACAATTTACCTCCTTTTTTAAAATATCTTTTATCTCTAACCAACTATTAACTCTTATAACCCCTAAAGACTTTAAATACTCATCGGTTAAGTTTTTATTATGATAAGCTGAAAAAAGCAATTTAATTGAAGCATTCTTTAAATTCTCTAATTTATCATCAATCTTAATATCACAGTTTAATAAACTTTTATTTTTCATAAATATATACTTTTCTGGAGATATAAAAGGTAAGTTATCATATAAATAATTATGTTTATCAGTAAGTATTTTCCCGCATTCTCTAGGTATTTCCATAATTACATATGAAGAACAAATGTAAACATCAAAATGTTTAGTCAAATATTTAAGAACTTCTTTTGCAGAAGGAATAAGCTTGCAATAATCATATTGATTTTTAGAGATAAAATACTTAAAGAAATCATCCTTATCATCTACAATTTCTTGCATATAATAATTATCCATATCATCTTCTGTATAACTTGTTTTTAAATAATCATTTATAAGATATAAAAAACCTCCATTAGTTATAACACGGTCTAAATCAACCATTATCGTTTTTTTCATAAATACCTCATATTGCATTAGAAACATTGGTAACGCTTTTTACTTTTAATATTGCATTAGTAATTTTTTCTAATTCTTCTTTATCTTTAATTCTAATATTTAATTCATAAACTATCTTATCATCTTTAAATAACATTTTACATGATCTAACTAAGGAATCTTTTTTGCCAACTTCAGTAATTAATTCTGCCATTACATCTTTAGTATCGTTAATTGTTACATAAATATTGGTATAGTAGTAATTAGTGCTTTCTTTATTCCAAGCAACATTGATAATTCGATCACTATTTAAAGAAACATTTGGGCAATCTTTCTTATGAACACTTATTCCTTGCCCTTTTGTTATATAACCAACTATTTCATCCCCCTTAACAGGCATACAACATTTAGCAATATTTACCATTATATTACCAGTTCCATCAACCAAAATATCACTCTTATAATTTATTTTTGGCAATTCTCTTTTACGTTCTAATAAAGCATCTTCAACACTATGTTTATCATTAGTGGTCAAATTTATAATGTATCCTGCTGTATAACGTAGTGAACCAATAGCTAAATATAAATCATCGATATCTTTTAGTTTTAAATCTTTAGTAATTTTATTTATCGCTTCAGTTGTTAGAACTTCACTAAATGCTAGTTTTCTTTTTCTCAATTCTTTTTCTAATATGTCTTTACCCTTAGCAATATATACTTCTTTATCTTTTTTACTAAAATAAGCTTTAATTTTATTTTTAGCTTGATTGGTCTTAGCAATATTTAACCAATCCTTATTCGGAGTAGCATTCACATTAGTTTTAATGTTTACTACATCATCATTTTTAAGTTCGTGAGAAAGTGGTACTATTTGGTCATTTACGATAGCTCCGACGGTTGTATCTCCAACTTTAGAGTGAATACGATAAGCAAAATCTATCGGAGTTGAACCAACTGGCAACTCAATTACATCCCCTTTTGGGGTATAAGTATAGATTGACTCAGAAAAAATATTGGTATTGACAACATTTTCAAAGTCAACATCTGATTCATTAATGCTTGTTTCAATAATATTACGAAACATTTCTAGTTTTTGTTCCATAATGTTTTGAATCTTTTTAGTTCCCTTTTCTTTATATGACCAATGGCTAGCTACCCCTTTTTCAGCTATTTCATCCATTTCATAAGTTCTTACTTGTACTTCAAAAACCTTACCTTCTACTCCAAATATAGTCGTATGAAGAGATTGGTACATATTTTCTTTCGGAGATGCTATATAATCTTTAAACCTTTTTGGCATCGGACGAAATCTTGAATGAATTAAACCAATTACTTGATAACATTCTGTTTCAGTATTTACAAATATCCTTAGGGCTAATATATCATAAATATTATCCCATTTTTTCCCATTATTAAGTTTATTATATATACTATAAACACTTTTTACTCTACCTTTTATTTCAAATTTAATTCCAGCATCATTTATTAACTCACAAATACTATCTTTCATCTCTTGTAAGTATTCATCTAATTCAGCAACAGTATTGTTTAATTTCTCTAAAATATCATTGTAAACATCAGGTTTTAAATAATATAAAGATAGATTTTCTAACTCACTTTTAATCGAATTAATACCTAAACGATGAGCGATTGGAACTAAAACTGTCATTGTTTCATTAGCTTTTTCTTTTTGTTTCGTCGGACTTATTGCCCAGTTAGTTCGCATGTTATGTAAACGATCTGCTAGTTTTATATATAAAACACGGACATCTTCAGCTAGACCTACTAAAATTTTACGCAGATAAATTATTGATGATTCATTATTATCAGGTAATTCTAGTTTATTAATTTTTGATACAGAATTAACTATTAAAGCTACTTCATCTCCAAAATTTTCTTTTAATTCATCATAAGTGGTATTCCCGTTATTTATAACTTCGTGTAAAAGTGCTGCTATCAAAGTTGTATCATCTACATTTAAATCCATAAGTATTTTGGTAACCTCTAAAGGATGGGTAATAAAATCATCTCCACTTAGTCTTTTCATACCAGCATGTTCTTTTAAAGCATATTCGTATGCTCTTTTTATCTCAGGTAATTTTTCTCTTTTGGATAATGCTGTTGTTAGCTCTTCAAAAGATATTGTACTTTTTTCATTGTTCACTGTTTTCACCTCTCAATTTATTAAAAGTATTTTTACATACCACATATAATTATTATATAACATTAGAGTATTTATTTAAAGGAGAATTATGATTAAAAAAGATAATATTTTCATAAAATCGACAGTTATTTTGATGTTTAGTGGTCTATTTACCAAAGCTATTGGTTTTGCTATTCGTATTGTCTATACAAGAATTATTGGTCCATATGGAATAAGTCTTTATACAATTGCTACTCCAACGTATTCGCTTTTATTGACTATTGCTACTCTTTCTATTCCGATATCTATTTCTAAACTTGTAGCTCAAAATAAAGGCAGAAGTATTAGAATTCTAACATCTGCTGCTGCTTTAATACTTGCAATAAATATAACTTTAATACTTATTATCTTATTATCAGCAAACTTTATTGCTAATACACTTTTAAAAGAATCCGCCGCATGTCCAATATTAATTGCTATGGCATTAACACTGCCATTTGTTTCAATATCAAGTGTTTTAAAAGGTTATTTCGCTGGAAAACAAAACATGTTACCTCATGCTACTAGCAATATAATTGAGCAAATAATAAGACTTATCGTAATTATTGTAGTCTTACCAATACTCGTGGATAAAGGAGTTATGTATGCTGTAATTGGGTTAGTATTACTAACAATTATATCTGAGATTTGTAGTATTATTGTCTTCTTTTTCTTTTTGCCAAGAAAAATTAATTTAAATACCAATATTTTGCCATCAAAAGATAATATAAGTAGCATATTAGATATTTCTATACCTACTGTTTCTGGTAGATTGATTGGAAATATCGGGTACTTCTTTGAACCAATAATCCTTACTAATCTTTTACTATTTTCTGGTTATTCTAATTCCTATATCTTAGCAGAGTACGGAGCATATAACGCATATAGCATAAGTCTGCTTACAATGCCATCATTTTTTGTAGCAGCTGTTGCTACATCACTTATTCCTGAAATAAGCAAATTTCACTCTCAAAACAATATCACAATGGTCAAAAGAAGAATAAAACAAGGGCTATTCTTTGCCTTTGTTATTGGTTTATTTTTTTCTTTTTTAATCTATGTCTTTCGAGATATGTTGTTATTTATGATATATAAAACCACTGTTGGTAGTATATATATTAAAATACTAGCCCCAATTTTTTCTTTGTTTTATTTAGAAGGAATTCTAACATCAACTCTACAGGCTTTAGGAGATGCTAAAACAAGTATGCGAATATCTTTATATGGTGTCATATTAAAACTGGTCGTATTAAGTATTTTATCGCTTTGTCATATCGGTATTTATAGTTTAGTAATATCTGAAATTATTAATATACTATTTGTAGTTTTAGCAAACTATCGAGCATTAAAAAGAATTATTCA
>CAZEMQ010000074.1:0-5046 GCA_964513435.1 uncultured Muribaculaceae bacterium | reverse complement strand
TAGAAGAATGAAGCATATGCACAAGGAATATTTACAAAGTTTTTAATATGTGATGATGATACTGCTGAAGATATAAGAATTGGAAAAACTGGCAGTACCAATAATAGAAAGAAGGAAGATTGATGGAAAAATATTATATAACGACAGCGATTGCTTATACATCTGGTAAGCCTCATATAGGTAATACATATGAAATTGTTTTAGCAGATGCAATTGCGAGATTTAAAAGGTTACAAGGGTATGATGTTTATTTTCAAACGGGTACTGATGAACATGGTGAAAAAATAGAACAAAAAGCTAAAGAAGCTGGAATTAGTTCACAAGAGTTTGTTGATGAAAAAGCTGCTGAGATAAAGAAAATCTGGGATATAATGAATACTAGTTATGATAAATTTGTAAGAACTACAGATAAAGAGCATGAAAGAAAAGTTCAAGATATATTTAAAAAAATGTATGAACAAGGCGATATTTACAAAGGAGAGTATAAAGGACTTTATTGTGTGCCTTGTGAATCTTTTTGGACTGAATCACAATTAATTGATGGTAAATGTCCTGATTGTGGTAGAGATCTTCAAGAAAAAAGTGAAGAAGCGTACTTTTTTAAACTATCTAAATATCAAGATAGATTAGAAAAATATATCGAGGAACATCCAGATTTTATTAAGCCAGAAGCTCGAAAGAATGAAATGATTAATAACTTTATAAAACCAGGATTACAAGATTTGTGTGTTTCACGTTCAACATTTTCATGGGGAGTTCCACTTACTATTGATCCTAAACATATTGTTTATGTTTGGTTAGATGCTTTGACTAATTATATTACGAATATCGGTTTTGAAGTTGATAGAGAAACTTTAGAGTTTAATAAATGGTGGCCAGCAGACTTACATTTGGTTGGCAAGGATATAATTCGGTTTCATACTATTTATTGGCCATGCTTCTTGATGAGTTTGGATATACCTTTGCCGAAACAAGTTTTTGGACATCCTTGGCTTATTATGACGGATGGCAAGATGAGTAAATCTAAAGGTAATGTTGTTTATGCTGATGAATTAGTAGAAGAATTTGGAGTAGATGCTGTAAGATACTATTTTTTACATGAAATTCCTTATGCTTCTGATGGAGTTTTTTCAAGAGATTTGTTGGTAGAACGTATAAATTCTGATTTAGTAAATGTTTTAGGTAACTTGGTTAATAGAACTGTTAGCATGGCTTATAAGTATTTTGATGGGAAAATAACTAATAAAGAAGTAAATGAAGACGTTGATAATTCTTTAATAAGTGAAGTAAATAATTTAGATAGTAAAGTTTGTGCTAAAATGGATGATTTACATGTCGGAGAAGCACTTGAAGATATATTTGAAGTATTGAGAAGATGCAATAAATATATTGATGAAACTACACCTTGGGTACTAGCAAAAGATGAAATGAAACAAGATCGTTTGGAAACTGTGTTATATAATTTAATAGAATCAATTAGAGTTTGTGCAATATACTTAAGTGCATTTTTACCTAATACTGCAGAAGCTATATTTAAGCAATTAAATACTAAAAATACTTCATATGATGCAAGATTTTTTGATAAAATGATTAGTCCAATTGTTTTAAATGAACCGACACATTTATTTGATAGAATTGAGGTAAAATAATGTTTGTTGATACTCATTGTCATTTATTTAAAGAGTATTATGGTAATTTAGAAAGCGTTATTAAAGAATCTCATAGTAATAATGTTAAGTATTATATTAATAATGGATGTGATAATTTAAGCAATAAAGAAGTTTTAGAATCTTTAAAGCTTCATGGGGTTTATGGAGCAATTGGCATCCATCCGGAAAGTGTAGATAATTATTCTTTAGACGATATAAAATTTATTGAAGATAATTTAGGAAACCCTAAAATAGTAGCTATTGGGGAAATTGGCTTAGATTATCATTATTCAAAAGAAAATAAAGAAGAACAAATAAAACTTTTAGAATTACAATTAGATATTGCTCAAAAATATAATATGCCTGTGATAATACATTCACGAGATGCAACAGAAGATACTATTAATATTTTGAAGAAATACGAAGTAACTGGTGTTATTCATTCATTTTCTGGTAGTTTAGAGGTAGCTAAAATATACATTAAAATGGGATACTTATTAGGTATAAATGGAGTAGTAACTTTTAAAAACTGCAATTTAAAATATGTACTTAAAAATATATCTTTAGATAACATTGTATTAGAAACTGATTCACCATATTTAACACCAGTTCCTTATCGTGGCAAACAAAATAATCCTAGTCATATTTTGGATATCGCTAAATTTATTGCAGATATTTATAACATATCTTTAGAAGAAGTTGCTAAAGTTACAACAAAAAATGCCAAAGAAATGTTTCCTAAATTGACTATTGAATAAGGTCTTGGAAGAAAACTAGCAAAAATGGTTAAAAATTTTAATGAGAATGTTGGTTAACCATTTTTTCTTTTGCAATATTTTTAAGAATCGGTAATGCATTCAAAGTAATCCGTTATATCTTGCTAGTTTTCAGTACTTAAGAGTGAAAGTTCCTTAGTGTTGTTCCCACTTATTTCCTTTTGACTTATATATAATAAAATGCTATAATTTAATTATCCAATTGAGGTGTATTATTTAATGAAAGTTATAAGTTATTTTATAAGATTATCGTTGATAATATTTGTATTAATGATTGCCAAAAGTAGTGCAAATGTAATGAATAGTAGTGTTGAAAATGAAAATACTAATAAAACAATTAATTTGTCAACTATGGCTTTGAAAGTTATTGAAATTGAACAAGAACTTAAATTTACTGCAATTGATACTTATACTGGTAGTTTAACTGGTTATGTATATAATTGTCCGCTTTGTAGTGGTACTCTTTCTTGTATGCCTAGTTATGATATTACTGATGGAACAAATACATATTATGATTCAGAATACGGAGAAGTATATATCGTAGCATCGAGTAGTAATTTGCCATGTGGTTCAATTGTAAGTTTTTATAGTAATCGTATTTCTGATGAAAGAGTCCTTGCAGTAGTTTTAGACCGTGGGGTTACTGGCAATTCTCTTGACTTTTTAGCTCCAAATGTTAATTATGCATATAATAATATTGGTAGAAGTACTATTACTTATGATGTTTTAAGGAGCGGATGGGAATAAAAACCATTCGAACTTTTTTATGAAAGCAAAGAAATATCTTGGTCAAAACTTTTTAATCGATAAAAATGTGATTGGAAAAATTATTGCCAATATTTTAGCAACTGAAAATGATTTGATTATTGAAATAGGTCCTGGAAAAGGTGCATTAACTAAAGAGTTGAAAAAGAAAAGAGCATATTTACTGGCTTATGAAATAGATATAGATTTAAAGAGTGATTTAGAAAAAATAGAAGATGATAAAACTCGAATTATTTGGCATGATTTTTTAGAAAGCAATATAAAAGAAGATATAAAAAATATTAGATATAATAATTTATATATTGTTGGTAATTTGCCTTATTATATAACAACTCCGATAATAGAACATATAATTGATGCTAATTTAGATTTTGTTAGTTTGACCATCATGGTACAAAAAGAAGTTGCTCAAAGATTTAATGCTTTAGTGCACACAAAAGAATATGGGTATATTACAGTTTTATTGAAACATTATTTTGATATTGTTTATGTAACTGATGTTTCTAAAGAAGCTTTTAGACCAGTTCCTAAAGTTGAAAGTGCAATAATATCTTTTATTCCTAAGAAAAACAGAAAAGAAATTGATATTGATAAATATAAAATTTTTTTAAAAAGATGTTTTAGTAATAAAAGAAAGACCTTAAAAAATAATTTAGGGGTAAATGATTATACAAAAATTAAAAATATTTTAGAAAAAAACAATTACAGTGATAATGTACGTGCTGAAGAAATTACTGATGAATTGTTTATAGAATTGTTTGAAATTTTATATTGACTAGGAAAATATCCTAGTTTTTTGCATATATTGTAATGGTGATAATGTGCAAATTAAAAAGGGCGATTATGTAACTAGAAATAGTTATAATAATGATACTGTTTTTAAAGTTATCAATATAAGCGATGATATTTTTTATTTAAAGGGTGTTGAAGTTAGACTTTATGCTGATGCTAAATTTGATGATTTACAAGTTGTTTCGGAAAATATAGAAGATGAAAAAATTGATGAAATTGATATTAAAGATGAGCTTTTAACTAGAGGAGATTATTTTTATTTGCCAGCGAAAGTATTACATATTGATGGTGATGAAGAATATTTATCACGATGCTTAAAGTTTTATAAAAGAAATGGTATTTTAGCAATTGGCAAAAAAATTAATGAGAAGAATGTTTATGAACAAATTCCTATTTTATTAAAAGAATATAAACCTGATATTGTCATCATTACTGGGCATGATGCTTACTTGCGTAAAAAAAGTGATGATATAACTAATTTAAAAAATTATAAAAATTCTGGGTATTTTGTTAAAGCAGTTAAAGAAGCTCGCAATTATGAAAAAAGTCATGAAAAATTAGTTATTATTGCAGGAGCATGTCAAAGTAATTATGAAGAACTTATTAAAGCAGGAGCTAATTTTGCTTCTAGTCCTAAAAGGGTAAATATTCATGCTTTAGATCCTGCGATTATAGCTAGTACAATTTCTTTAACTGAAAGAAATAAAGAAATAGATTTAAAAAAGTTATTGGAAAAGACTAAATATAAAGAGGATGGAATGGGTGGCATTATTTGTAATGGTCTTATGTATGTGGGGTATCCTAGATGAATATTAATATTGTTAAAGAAGAAATTAGTAAAAAGTTAAATAGAAAAGTAATAATAACTGTGTATGGTCTTAGAAATAAGATTAATAGATATGAAGGAGTAATTTATAAAATTTATCCTAATCTTTTTACTGTACTTATAGAAGGAGAAGAGAAAAGTTTTAATTATCGAGATGTAATTACTGGAGATATGAAAATAAAATATTTGTAAATTTTTGTTGCAAATTTACTAAATATAAATTAAAATTATATTAGAA
>CAZEMQ010000073.1:0-5110 GCA_964513435.1 uncultured Muribaculaceae bacterium | reverse complement strand
TCACCACGAATATTGTACACTTATTTTTAAAAAAAGACAATCAAAAGGTGCCTTACGACACCTTTTGATTGAAATAATTTTTTATTCAGTACAAGATTGAGTAACAAAAGTATGTTTTACTCTATCTTTTTCTTCAGCTTTTTTAGCATTATTGAATCTTTCAACTGTACCTACTAGATATCCAGTTATTCTTCTAATACTTTCAAAGCCAACTCCTTCTCCAACCATTTTTTCTCTTTTTACTTCTTCATTTATAACTTTTTCTGCTTTCATATTTTTATTCCTTCCCTTCTAATCTTTTTAATAATTCAGCACTTACTGGTTCCCCAGATTTTCGTCCACAACGAGGACAAACATCTTTAATTATTCCTACATATCCACATACTGGGTCTCTATCTACAGGATGATTTATTGCCCCATATCCAATATCGCTATCATGCATTATTCTGACAATATTTTCAAATGCTTCTAAATTATCTGATGGGTCTCCATCTAGTTCAATATAACTTATATGTCCTGCATTTGTATATTTATGATATACTCCCTCAGTTGCTAATTTATCAGCAATAGAAATGTTATAGTATACAGGTACATGGAACGAATTAGTATAATAATTTTTATCGGTTACTCCTGGAATTTTACCATAGATATCTCTATCAATATTTATAAATCGTCCACTAAGACTCTCAGCTGGTGTTGCTAAAAGTGTAAAATTCAAATTATATTTTGAAGAAAATTCATCACATTTCTTACGCATATGAGAAATTATTTCTATTCCCATCTTTTGAGCTTCTTTTGATTCTCCGTGGTGTTTACCAATTAAAGCTTTTAAACACTCTGCTAAGCCGATAAAACCAATTGATAGAGTTCCGTGTTTTAATACTTTCTTCAGTTTATCAGTTTCTTTTAATCTATCACTATCCATCCATACCCCTTGACCCATTAAAAATGGAAAATTATAAACTCTTTTGTTGCACTGAATTTCATATCTTTCTAATTGTTGGTCTTTTACCAAATCCATCAATTCATCTAATTCTTCATAAAATGCTTTCATATCAGCTTTATCTAAACCATTTGCTCCAACTATACCATGTTTAATACCCAATCTTGGTAAATTAATCGATGTAAATGATAAATTACCACGTCCAGGTGTAATTTGTTTGTCTTCATCAACTACATTACCTAAAACTCTAGTTCGACATCCCATATATCCGACTTCTGTTTTATAATCACCTTCTTTATAATAAGGTTTATTAAAACTAGAATCCAAAAACGACCAATTAGGGAAAAGTCTTTTTGCTGAAACTCGTAAACTTAATTTAAATAAATCATAATTAGGATCTTCAGGATTATAACTAACTCCTTCTTTTACCTTAAATATTGAAATCGGAAATATTGGAGTTTCTCCATGACCAAGTCCTGCCTCTGCAGCCAACATATAATTTTTAGTAACCATTCTTCCTTCACTAGAAGTATCTGTTCCAAAATTTATTGAAGAAAATGGCACTTGAGCTCCAGCTCTTGAATGCATAGTATTTAAATTATGAACAAAAGCTTCCATTGCTTGATACGTTCTCTTATCAGTTTTCTCTCTGGCTTTATCAATAGCCATTTCAAACATTCTTTTTAACAATGCAGAATCTTTATAAAATTTTTCAAAATATTCAACTCCAATATCAATAGTACTAATTTTACTAATTTCTCTTTCAAGAACATTTGAATTGATAAAATCATTAATATCTTCTAAATCAATATAATCTTTAATCATTGATTTTACCATTTTTTTGAATGTCTTTAAAACACCTGGTGCTAAATAATAATCAAATGCTGGAATACTCTGACCACCATGTTGATCATTTTGATTAGATTGAATTGCAATTGCTGCAAGTGCAGAATAAGACATAATATCGTTTGGTTCTCTTAAATGACCATGTCCTGTTGAAAATCCATTTTTAAACAACTTATCTAAATCAATTTGCATACAAGTCGTTGTCCCCATAGCTAAGAAATCCATATCATGAATATGGATATAGCCATCATCATGAGCATCAGCAAATTTCTTTTTAATCAAGTATGTTTTAGAAAATTCTTTCGATACATTAGAACCAAATTGTAACATAGTTCCCATAGCAGAATTACCATCAATATTACCATTTTCTCTTTTTGAATCATCTTCCGCTGCGGTTTTTAAAGCAAGTCCTTCCAAAGTCTTTAAAAATTTATGACTTCTCTTATCTTCAATGAAAGCTGCTCTTGATTGAGCTCTCTTCTCACGATAACTCGAAAAAGATTCATAAACATCTTCATACTTATTGTTCTTTAATGATGCTTCAATAATATCTTGAATCTCTTCAATCTTAATTCTTTCTTTGCCTTGATAATTTTCCTTAATTGTATCAACAACATCTTGAAAAACTTTTTGAATATCCGAAGAATCATACTTCAGCCTTTCCTCACCAGTTTCTTCATCGATAAGTTTGACACTATCAAAGCCTTTTTTAATAGCCATAGCTATTTTGGTTCCATTAAAATTAACTTTTGAACCATTTCTTTTGATAACCTTAATAGTTTCAAAAAATTCATCCTCTAAATTTGGCATTATCTACACCCTACCTTCCTTACAATTTCATTATATTATAGCGAATGTATTTTGTCTATCTTTTTTTCTTTTTCAAAAAAAAGCATTTTTAAAAAATGCCCCATTTTTCCAAGCTTTGTTCAAAATCATTTTTTGAAACAAAAATATTTTTTGGCTTATTTACGCCATAAAAACAACTTTTTAACTTTTTTGTGTTTTTTTACATTTTTATACATTTTTAACATTTTCGATTTTTCTAAATTTTACATATCAAGAATTTTACACTATTTTATCCACATTTAGAATTTAAAAGAAAACAAAATATTGCACATTTTCAAGATAAAGATTATAATAAGGTAGAACTTTTATAGGAGGCGTTATTATGTTTCAAAATAAAACTATTCATTTTATTGGAATTGGTGGCATTAGCATGAGTGGAATTGCTAAAATTGTTAAATCACTTGGAGCATCAGTTAGTGGGTCTGATATTCAAGAAAGTGAGATAACTTCTCAATTAGAAGACTTAGGAATTAAAATTCTTTACGGACATCATCCAGAAATGATTGAAGATGCTGATGTCATAGTCTACACTGCAGCTATTGGGGAAGACGACCCTGAAAGAGTTAAAGCTAAGGAACTAAACAAAGAAAGTTATGAAAGAGCAGAGTTTTTAGGAATCATTTCTAAGCAATACAAAAATTGTCTATGCATTTCAGGAACTCATGGAAAAAGCACTACAACTGGCATGGTATCGAGCATTTTTTTAAAAGCCAATTTAAATCCTACAATTCAAATTGGAGCTATGTTAGATGAAATAGATGGTAATACATATATCGGAGGAAAAGAATACTTAATAATGGAAGCTTGTGAATATGTTGATTCCTTTTTACACTTCCACCCTACTAGCATAATTATTACCAATATCGATAATGATCACCTTGATTATTTTCAAAATTTAGATAACATTAAATCATCATTTAATAAATATGTAAACTTATTACCGAGTGATGGTTTACTTATTAAAAACAACGATGATGATAACTCCCAAGAACTAAATTTTGAAAATATGATAACATATGGTATTAATAATAACTCCGATTATATGGCTAAAAATATTAATTTTAACAATCTTGGTCACTATAGTTTTGATATCTATTACCAAAATAAATTACTTACTAATATATCCCTAAACATTAATGGAAAACATAACATCTATAATGCCTTAGCAGCATTCTCTTTAGCACATCATTATATAAAAGATATCGATATTATTAAGGCTGGTTTAGAAAAATATCATGGCATAGGACGTCGCTTTGAATATTTAGGTCTATGTAATAATGCATATGTATATGACGATTATGCTCATCACCCTACTGAAATAAAAACCACTTTAGAATCAGTCAAAAAGGTTAAACACAATAAAGATTACTGTATATTTCAGTCTCATACATATTCTAGAACAAAAGAACATTTAAATGAGTTTGCAGATATTTTATCTAAGTTTGACAATGTCATAATTGCTCCGATATATCCAGCTCGAGAAGTTAACACTTTTAATATTAGTGAAGATATGTTAGTTGAAAAAATTAAAGATAAAAATCCTAACGTAGTATATTTAGATTCATTTGCTAAAATCACTGACTATATTAAAAGCACAGTTCAGGAAAACGATTTAGTCATTACTGTTGGAGCTGGTCCAGTCAATAAAGTAGCTCAAGATTTAACAAAATAAAAAAATCAGATTAAAAAGTCAATCTGATTTTTTCTTGCGAAATTTATAAAACCACAATACAAAACCTACAAATATTATTACTAATATAATTACAACAATATAAGAATAATTATCAAAGATACCAAGAATGGATTCCCAATTTTCTCCCACTCTATTACCTAAAAATATCAAAACTGTATTCCAAATTGCTGAACCAATAGTAGTATAAATTAAAAATTTTAACATTGGCATTTCACTCATCCCAGCTGGTATAGATATTAAACTACGAACGATTGGAACAAAACGACAGAAGAAGACAGTTATATTTCCTTTGTTGTCAAACCATTCATCAGCCATATCAATATCTTTTTCTTTAACACGTAATACTTTGCCAATTTTACTTGAAACAATTCTTTTTAAGCGTTCTTTATTAAATATCTTACCAATATAATATAAAACTATTGCCCCAACTAAAGAACCCAAAGTAGAAGCAACAACCATCAGGGCAATATTTAAGCTGGTATAAGTGGTCATAAATCCCCCGAATAATAAAATGACCTCTGAAGGTATCGGTGGAAATATATTTTCAATCGCTATTAATGCAAAAACCCCCAAATAACCAAATTTATCCATCATTGCTAATATAAATTCTTGCATATTATTCTCTCCGTTTCAATAATGATTTTACCATTTATTGCTTTATAAAACAATATGTTAATATTTTGTTTTACATATGTAACTTTCTTTTAAACACATAAATTATTTGTTTTACCAAAAACTAATGAAGATATATCATCTGATGTAATAGCTTTTTGATGTTA
>CAZEMQ010000072.1:0-5144 GCA_964513435.1 uncultured Muribaculaceae bacterium | reverse complement strand
TAGCTTGTCTTTCAGCATCATTAAAGTATGCTGGAACAGTAATAACTGCTTTAGTTACTTTTTCTCCCAAATAGCTTTCTGCATCTTTTTTTAATTTAGCAAGTATCTTAGCACTAATTTCTTCTGGTGTCCACTTCTTACTATTTGCTTCAACCTTTTGACTAGTCCCCATTTTTCTTTTAATTGAAGAAATTGTATTTTTAACATTAGTTACCGCTTGTCTTTTAGCAACTTCTCCAACTAATTCATCATCACCTTTAAAGGCTACTACTGATGGAGTTGTACGATTCCCCTCAGCATTAGGAATAACCTTTGGTTCTCCCCCTTCTAGAACTGCTACACATGAGTTAGTAGTTCCTAAATCAATACCTATTATTTTACTCATATTTAATCATCCTTTCTTATATTTGGCAAACTATCTGCCCATTCATAGAGTATTTTATTATATTTTTTTATTTCTTCATTTATTAAAGGTATGGCACGTCTTTTCAAATTATTATCGTAGTACTCAATATTATGTCTTAGAACATTGCCATCTTCCAATTTAAAACCTTCTGGAATACTTGCAAATTTATAATTATCCATAAATAATATATAAATTGAAGTCCCCGTTATCTCTGTCCAATAATCAAAAGAGTCATCTCTAATTTCTTTAATTATTGCCCGAGAGTCACTTTCAAATTCATCTAAATATGCAATATCGACTTCATCGACATCTACAAAACTTATTTTATGATGCCCTTCACAGCTAGATTTAGTAATATACCCTTTTTTATTTAAAAGACATATTGTTTTAGCTATTCCTTTATCGACTGGAATAAATCCAGAAGGAGTATCACATATTTTCCATGAATTTGTATCAATATATTTCGTATTATTCATTTACTTTTACCATTGCTACACGAATAACTTTATCTTTATAAGTATATCCTTTTTGCAACACTTCTAATACGACATTTGCAGGTAGATTTTCATCTTTTTCAGTTAAAACCGCTTCCATTTTGGTAGGATCAAATTCTAAACCTTGACAATCAATAACCTTAACTTCCATGCTATCCAATATACTTAATAAATTGGTATAAATCATTTTAAATCCACTTAAGAATTGCGACAACTCATCAGTCAAATCTCGATCATCAAGTTTTATTGCTCTTTCAAAATTATCAACAATTGTTAATAACTTTACAATCAGTTCTTCTCCTTCATATTTATAAATATTGCTTATTTCTTCTTCATATCTTCGACGCATGTTTTGCATTTCAGCACTAATACGCAATACTTTTTCATTTAAAGCAGCATTTTCTTCTTTTAATTTCTTTTCTGTTGCTGTTTCTTTTGGACTCTTTTTCTTTTTTTCTTTTATATTCTTAACTTTAATTTTTTCTTCACTATTTTCCATTATTATCCTTTCTATTATCTAGCTTTTCATCGACATATTCAAGCAAGCTCACAATCCTACTATAATCCATTCGTTTTGGCCCGATTACCGCAATTGTTCCCTCTTCGCCATTGATGTGATATTTCTTACGAATAATTGTTACGTTAGGATCAAATTCCGATTCATCACCAATATAGATTTTAATTTCGTTTTCATCGTCATCCTTTTTATTTACTTTTTCGATAAAGTCAATGTCTTCAAGTTTATTAGCTAATCGTTTAAGCTCAGAAACATCATTATATTCCGGCTGCTCAAAAATTTTAGCTCGACCAGTAACATGTACACTACTGTTGTTATTTACAAAATCACTAAATGCATCATAGAAAATATTGTAAACTGTCTCGTATTGCCTAATTTGTTTTTTAATAATCGGTTTAACTTCTAACTCTAACCTATCACCTACTTCATTAATCGGAGTTCCAACTAGCATTTTATTAATTATTTCACTAGTTCTAATTACTTCATTAACATCGATATTGTTAGGAAGATTAAACATCTTATTTTCAACATTTCCCTTATCCGTACAAACAACCGCAACTACTTGAGATTCGTTTAAAGCTATAATATTTACTTGTAATAAATTATTATCAGCACTACTTCTTCCTAAAACTATACTCGTATAATTAGTAATATCACTAATTATTTCCATACATTTAGTAATAGCATCACTAAGTTCTAATTCATTATTGGCAAATATCTTTTGTAACTTTAACATATCACTACCAGTAATCTTTTCAGCTTCCATTAAATATTCAACATAATAACGATAACCCTTTTCACTGGGAACTCTTCCAGAAGATATATGATTTTTTTCAATATATCCTAAATCTTCTAAAACAGCCATCTCGTTTCTAATCGTTGCACTGGAACAATCAAACTTGGAACATAAAGCTTTGCTTCCTACCGGTTTGGCAGTTTTAATGTAAGTTTCAACAATCTCTTTTAACAGATTATTTCTTCTTTCATCCATAATCATACCTCTTTAGCACTTATTTTTTCCTAGTGCCAAATATATTATAATATTATGATTAGCACTTGTCAATATGTAACTGCTAAAAAAATTTGACAAATACCCTAAAATATGGTATTATATTGGCATAAAAAAGGGGGGATTGACTAATGGATAATTTAGCGATAGACCAAAGAGGTCAACAAACTAGAGTTCCTAGTCAAGTACAAGTAAACAAGGGAGATGTTGTTCTTGATAATGGATTTGTTTGGTATGATGCTGGTTTTACTGCTCGGAAAAATATTACCGAACTTAAACCGAATGGTGATGTTTTGAGTAATGGCTTTGTTGTGCCTGATACTAGTTCTGATGCAGACTTAACTGCTCGGAAAAATATTATCAAACTTAAACCGGCGAAGATCGCTTTAGAATTTAGAAATCAAGTTTCGAAAATCTGGTATGATTGTATTGCTCATGGGTCAAAACCTTGGCTAAAGAAGGAAAACGTTATCGGAGAAGCTTTAAATAACGATTTTACTTTTGATCCAAAAAAATTAATGGAACATAAAGAAGAAATTTATGAGCTTTTATTACGAATTCACAATGCTACAACTTACGAAGAAATGAAATTTTTAGATACCGGCGAAAAATGGAGTGAACTAAGACAACCAGTAAGTCAATTAATGGCTTTAGGTAACGCTTTAAATCTAATTGATTTCAAATACAGTCGTCTTGATTGGGATGAAGACCAAAGCAAGAATCCAGAAATAGCATTCAAATTATAAATTAGTCGTATAAAATTACGACTTTTTTTCTTGCATTAAATTATCTACAGCTTTTAAAATACCAATTTTTCCATATTCATATGTTAAGCCACCTTGTAAATATGCAACATATGGTTCTCTTAAAGGGGCATCACAAGATAGCTCAATTGATGAACCTTGAGTAAATGAACCAGATGCCATAATAATTTTATCATCATATCCAGGCATATCAGATGGCTCAACAATTGTATTAGAATCAATTGCACTCCCTTTTTGAATACCTTGAACAAATTTGATTAAAGAAGGAGCATCATTAAAGATTATCGTTTGCACAATATCACTTCTCTCTTCATCCCATCTAGGGCTTACCTTATAACCTAACTCTTCTAGTAAACATGAGGCAAAAACGACAGTTTTTAAACTACTAGCTACTACACTTGGGGCTAAGTAAAGTCCTTGAAAAAAGCTTTTAGTAGCTCCGAGCGATGGACCAACTTCCTTAGCTTCACCCGCTACATTTAATCTTTCACTACATAGATGAACCAGCTCTTTTTTACCAACTATATATGCTCCATTAGAAGCAATACCTCCCCCTAAGTTCTTAATTAAAGAACCAACACAAATATCTGCCCCGACTTCAATTGGTTCTTTTTTAAAAACAAACTCACAATAACAATTATCTACCATAATTATTACATCTTTATTTATCTTTTTTATTTCCTTAATTATATTCTCTAACTTATCTATACTTATACTTTTTCGTAAAGAATAACCAATAGATCTTTGAATTGTTATTAATTTAATATCTTTCTTAGCTACTCTTTTTTTAATTTCTTGATAATCAAAATCATCATTAATCAAATCAATTTGTTCATACTTAATATTAAAAGATTTTAAACTACTAGCATTATCATCAAAGCCAATAACTGAATCCAAAGTATCATATGGTTTTCCTGTAATTGATAATAGAATATCATTAGGACGAAGCAAAGCAAATAAAGCTGTACTTAAAGCATGTGTTCCAGATATAAATTGATTACGGACTAAAGCATCTTCACTTTTAAAAATTGTGGCATAAACTTTCTCTAAAGTATCCCTACCCAAATCACCATAACCATAACCAGTAGTCATATTGAAATGACCTTCATTAACATTTGCTCTCCAAAAGGCTGAAATTACTTTTTGACTATTAAAATAAGCAACATCTTCAATATTTTTAAATATTGGTTTTATCTTATCTTCTATTTTATCTATATCAAACATTTCTTCCACCATCTATTCTAATTATTGTATCATTTATGTAACTAGCTTCTAAACTAGCTAAAAAATATATAACATTGGCTATTTCTTCAGGATTACCAAATCTTTTTAACAAAATTTTATTTTCCTCACAAGATTTGAATTCTGGGTTTATATCTTTATTCATATCGGTATTTATCCAACCTGGTGCAACAGCATTAACACGTATATTTGGAGCTAAAGCACGAGCAAAATCATGGGTTAAAGCGATAACCCCAGCCTTTGATGCATCATAATCAACTCCTTCAATATAACCAGTATCTATTCCATTAGTACTAGTTACATTAATTATAGAACCACTACTTAATAACTTTAATGCATACTTAGTCACTAAATAAGTACCAAGCAAATTAACATTTAAAACTTGAGAAAATTCTGAAGAAGTCTTAGACTTTAAATCATTATCCATAGCAATTCCAGCATTGTTTATCAATACATCTATTTTAGCAAAATTAGATGAAATATCTGTAAACATCTTGCAAACAGCATCTTCTTTAGATATATCAGCTTTAACTAAAAACACTTTAACTTTATATTTGCTTTCTAATTCTTCTTTTAGACTTAAAGCTGAAGCATTATTAACTTTATAATTAGCTATAATATCATAATTATTACGTGCAAAAACCTCACATATTGCCCTACCTAATCCTCTTGATGCTCCAGTAACTAAAACTATCTTTCTCATTCACATCAC
>CAZEMQ010000071.1:0-5183 GCA_964513435.1 uncultured Muribaculaceae bacterium | reverse complement strand
TTTGTTGAAAATAATAAGAAGACAATTGCCAAAGATGAAATGCTTGCTAAGATTGGATTTTTTCAACATGAAAGATTAATTCATTTGTTAGTCACGATATTTTATGTCTTAATGTTTTTGGTATTTTTAGTACTAATAACAGTTTCTTATATCTTTATTATTCCATCAGTAATGTTAGTAGTATTTGTAATATTGTATATTATTCATTATTTTGTTTTAGAAAACGGTGTACAATATTTGTATAAACTATATGATGAAGTAATTGAAATGTCAAAAAAGAACAAAAAGAGCTAAAAGCTCTTTTTATTCGACAAAAAACCCCATTTTAACAATTATTTAAGTGTGTTAATATACATACTTAAAAAGGAGATTGTTAAAATGAAAAAGATTTTGATTATACTTATATTTTTAATATTTATTGTTATAGTTATCATTTCAAATAAAAAAGAGTTCAATATCTTAGATATTAGTACAAATATTTTTTATAACGACCAATACTCAGAAGAAGAGTATTATGGGTATTTATTGATTCCTAGTATTTCTCTTAATTTAGGGTTTTATGGCTATGATAGTAAATTAAACGATGTTGAGTTAAATGTAGAAATTATTAAAATACCTGTTTCAGGTAGTTATCTTCTTGCAGCACACTCTGGGATAGGGAGTAAAGCTTATTTTAATGACTTAGCAAGTATTGCTATCGGAGATGATATTTACTTGACAATTGAAGATAACACAACCCATTATCAAGTTACTAATATTTATCGTGAAATAAAAGATGGAGATATTAGTATAAGTAATCAAAGTGGTTTGCTTTATCTTACGACTTGTGATCAAATTGTTTCGGGATATCAATTAGTAGTAGTTGCAACAATTTATAATAATTAAAAACTAAAGTATGGTATAATTAATAGCACAGTAATAATAATGTATGAAATTGAAATTCCTATTTTTAAAAATTTTGATGATTAGATAATAATTTAATTTTTATAGATGCAGTTCATCATGAAAACTCTTTTGGAAGTTATTACAATCGCTTTGATAGAATTAAATTTGAAAAATATCAAAGAAGAAAGGTTTGTGATTAATATGAATATTATACCAGAACAATTTGAATTAGAAAAAGAATATTTACAAAAAACTTTAGAAGTTATTAAAAGTTTAATTGATAGCGAGGATGTTTCAATTCAAAACAAGATTAATGCTATTAATGAGATGAAAAGGTATATTTGGGAAAATAATGCAACTTTGGATGATGTTGAGATATCTCAAGGGATGTATAATGTTAATTCTGATGTCGAATATACTAATGATAAAATGAGACGGTTACAAAAATTAAAGAAATCCTTAAGTAATCCGTATTTTGGAAGAGTTGATTTTGATGATGGTAATGACATAAATTCTATATATATTGGTATTAATGGTATAATGAAGGATTTATTCTTTTATGTTTTTGACTGGAGAAGTCCAATAGCAAGTTTGTTTTATAATTATGGAACTGGTCCAGCATCTTATGAAGCCCCTGCTGGTAAAGTTGATGGCGAAATAAAGTTAAAAAGACAATATAAAATAAATGGCGATGAAATTGAACGTTGTTTTGATAGTGATATTAATATTGATGATGAATATTTGCAAGAAATTTTATCTAGTTCTTCATCAGAAAAAATGACTAACATTGTTAATACAATTCAAAAAGAACAAAACGAAATCATAAGAAATGTAAATGATAAGTATCTAATTGTTCAAGGAATTGCAGGTAGTGGTAAGACATCTGTTGCATTGCATAGAATCGCCTACCTTCTTTATCGTGAAAGCAATCTTAAATCTAGTAATGTGTTAATTTTTTCACCCAATGAAGTTTTTTCTGAATATATTTCTGAGGTTCTACCAGAATTGGGTGAAGATAATGTAATGCAAACTACTTATAGCGATTTTGCTAGTGCATATATAAAGGGCTTTAAAAAAGTAGAAAGTTTTACGGAGTTTATTGAAAGGTATTATAAATCGGAAACTGTAAATCATGATGAATATCAAAGTACAAAATATAAATTATCAAATGAATTTAGAGGATTTTTAGATTCTTTTATTGAGGATTTTAAAAGTACTATATCATTTAGTAGAGGAGTAATTATTAATGGTAAAGAAGTTAGTAGAGATGAATTGAATTCTCTTTTAAAAAGTAGGTATTCAAAATTACCATTTTATGATAGGTTTGAAGTTATAGCACAACATTTATGTAATTTAAATAATATCTCATATAAAAAATATGGAAAAATAATTATAGAAAAATTAGTTACGCTATTAAATAAAAGTATAGATATAAAAGAGATATATGCTAGTATAATCAATTCTGAAGAATATAAGAAAAACGCTCAATTGGATGGTAATAGTAATTTTTCTTTTGGTAAAGTGTTAAAATATGAAGATTTGTTACCTTTGATGTATATATTCTTTTCTTTGAATGGATATCCAAAAGGTAGACACATAAGGCATGTAATTATTGATGAAGCACAAGATTATACTTTATTGCAACTTGAAATGTTAAAAAATATATTTAGTGGTGCATCATTTACAATTTTAGGTGATATACATCAAACAATTAATCCATATTATATGTATGGAAGTTTAGATGAAATTAATTCATTGTTTGATGGAAAAGGTAGGTATATAGAATTATCAAAAACATATAGATCTAGTGAAGAAATAATAGATTATACAAATGATATTTTAGGAATAAATAATGCGTGTTCAGTGAGAAAGAGTAATTCTATTCCAGTAACAATAAGAAATGTGTCAAAAAAAGATGTAATGAAACAACTTGTTGATGATATTAAACAAATGAAAGAGTTGGGTATGAAAAGAATAGCAATTATAACTAAAAATAATTCTGAAACAACATATCTTTATGATATATTGAAAGATCAATTGTCAGATATTTACATAGTTGAAGAAGGGAATGGATTAATTGGGGATACAGTAATTTTGCCATCATATATTTCAAAAGGTTTAGAATTTGATGGAGTTATTGCTTATACTGATAAAAATAATATGTATCAAGAAAAAGATAGGTATTTATTTTATGTTGTTTGTACAAGAGCTCAACATTGTTTAACTGTCTATAATCAATTGTTTTGATAGTTAGTATAATAACTTTTTTGGCAAAGAAAGATACGTATTATACTATAATCAGACCTATTGCAGATTTCTTTAAAAAATGGAATTCCAAATGAAAATTAGCTTTAGAGCTAATTTTTTGTAAATTTACTGTTATTTTGTTCAGATATTTGATATAATTTAGAGGCTAGGTGGTTAATTATGGGAAAAACAAGAAGCGAGTTAAGAGAAAAAATAATGGTTATTTTATATCAAATTGATATTTATCATGAAAGAAATGTCCCGTATCAAACTGATGAAGTTATAAAAAATAATATTGATATTGAAAATGAGTTTGTCAAAGATATAGTTTATGGGGTTACAACTTATAAAAAAGATTTAGATGCTTTAGCAAATTCTTTTATGAAAGATTGGACAATTGATAGACTTGATAAATCAGCTGCAGCGATAATGCGTATGGCTTTATATGAACTTAAATATACTGATACTCCTGAGATTGTTGTTATAAATGAAGCTGTTGAATTATCGAAAAAATATAGTGATGATGCGGTAAGAAAAATAATCAATGCTGTATTAGATAAATATATAAAGGGTTAGTTATGGATAGAGAGTATATAAAGATTAGTGAATTAAATAATTATATTAAAAGTATACTAGATGGTGATTCTTTTTTGAATCGCGTATATATCAAGGGAGAAATAAGTAATTTTAAAAATCATACAAGAGGACATCTTTACTTTACTTTAAAAGATGATTCATCACGTATCAATGCAGTAATGTTTTATAGTAGTGCAACAAAACTTTCATTTAATCCCGAAGATGGAATGAATGTTTTGGTAACTGGGAGAATATCTGCTTATCCTGCTCAAGGATCTTATCAAATTTATGTTGAGGCAATGGAACCAGATGGGCTTGGAGCTTTATATATCGAATACGAAAAATTAAAGAAGAAGTTAGCTGGTGAAGGATTATTTGCTCAAGAACATAAGATTTCAATTCCTAAGTTTCCCGAAAGGGTGGGAGTAATAACTGCTCCGACTGGGGCTGCTGTAAAAGATATAATGAGTACCATTAAAAGAAGATATCCGATGTGTGAGGCAATTTTATTTCCTTGTTTAGTTCAAGGTAAAGATGCTGCACCAGATATTGTAAGACAAATAAAAAGAGCTGATGCTTATGGTGTTGATACCATAATTGTTGGTCGAGGTGGAGGCTCAATTGAAGATTTGTGGGCATTTAATGAAGAGATAGTTGCTCATGCTATATATAATTGTAAGACACCAATAATTAGTGCAGTCGGACATGAAATAGATTGGACAATTGCTGATTTTGTTGCGGACTTAAGAGCTCCAACTCCGACTGGGGCAGCTGAAATGGCAGTGCCAACGGTGATGGATATTAAAACACTCATTGATAATTATAAGATAAGATTAAATAAAAATATTAAGAATATGGTTAATACCAAGTTTATAAAACTTCGTAGTTTAAAACAAAGTTTTATTCTTAAAAATCCTATGAGTATGTATGAAGTAAAGGAACAAAAGTTAGATGCTTTGATAGATACTTTAAATAAAGATATTAAAAATATTATTAATGACAAAGATAATAGATTAAATAAAATAAAAATGTCTGTTGTTTTACAAGATCCAGAAAAACTAATTAAGGATAAACAAATAAAATTTGATTTGCTTGTTAATACTCTTAAATTAGTAAATCCTTTAGGGATATTAGAAAAAGGATATTCACTAGTTGAAGTAGATAAAAAGATTATTAAATCAAGTAAAGATGTCAAAATAAATGATATTTTAAATATTAAATTACATCAAGGCAGTATTAAAGCTGAAGTTAAGGAAATAGCCAAAGAAAAATAAATGTTGAGGAGGTTAAATGATGGAAAAAGAAAAAACATTTGAAAAAGCATTACAAGAATTAGAGGGGATAGTTAAGGAACTTGAAAGTGGTAATGTCGATTTAGATAATGCCATAAATAAGTATACTGAAGCTATGAAATTAGCAAAGTTTTGTAGTGAAAAATTAAGTGATGCAACAGCTAAAGTAAATAAAATATTAAC
>CAZEMQ010000070.1:0-5317 GCA_964513435.1 uncultured Muribaculaceae bacterium | reverse complement strand
ATTTATGCTATAATACTTCCGATGAAAGGAAGTATTTTTATTATGGAAGATACTATTTGTGCAATTTCGACATCTATAGGAACCAGTGCTATTTCAATTGTTCGTGTTACTGGGGCTGATGCTATAAAAATAGTAGATAGTGTATTTGATGGTAATTTAAAAGATAAAGAAACACATACAATTCATTATGGACACATTAAATACAAAGATGAATTAATTGATGAAGTATTAGTAATGTTAATGCGTGGACCTAAAACGTATACAACTGAAGATACTGTAGAAATTAATTGTCATGGTGGTAAATCAACTACTGAAAAAGTTCTTGAAATTTTGTTATCTTGTGGTTGTCGTCTTGCTGAACCTGGTGAATTTACTAAAAGAGCATTCTTAAACGGAAGAATTAATTTACTTGAAGCTGAATCAGTAAATGATTTAATCGTGGCTAAAACTGATGCTGCTAGAACATTAGCTATCAATAATGTCGATGGAAACCTAACAAAAAAAATAAAAAACATAAGAGAAAAAATAGTGAAAATACTTGCTAATATTGAAGTAAATATCGATTATCCAGAATATCAAGATGAAGTTCAAGTTACACATGAATTAATGAATGAATATTTAAATGATATAATGGGTGAATTAAAAAGTTTAGTTGAAGGTGCTAAAAATGGTCGTATTATAAAAGAAGGGATAAATGTTGCAATAATAGGTCGCCCTAATGTTGGAAAAAGTAGTATTCTAAATCATTTGCTTGATGAAGAAAAAGCAATAGTAACAGATATTCCTGGTACAACTAGAGATATTGTTGAAGGTTCAATTACCCTTAAAGGAGTAGCGATTAATTTTATTGATACTGCTGGTATCAGAGAAACAAAAGATGTAGTTGAAAAAATTGGTGTTGACCGTAGCATTCGCTCTGCTGATTCTGCTGATATAGTTTTGTTTGTTGCAAACAATAATGAAAAAATGATCGAAGAAGACCTGGAATTACTGGAAAAATATGATTCTGAAAAACTAATTATTTTTGTAAATAAATCAGATTTAGAATCAAAAATTGAAATTCCGGGAAATATTTCCCGGGAAATAATCTGGGGAAATACTGTTGATGTAAATGGTCTAGATTCTTTAAAAGAAGCTATTATAAGTAAATTAAATTTAGATAGTATTATAAATAAAGACATGAGCTATTTATCAAATATCAGGCAAATTGACTTAGTGAATAAGGCAAATTCTGCAATCGAAAATTCATTTAATGCCCTAAAAAATGATTTACCAATTGATATGATTGAAATAGATTTAAAATCTGCTTGGGAATATTTAGGTCAAATTATTGGGGAAACATATGATGGTGAATTAGTAGATAATATATTTAGTAACTTTTGTTTAGGAAAGTAGGTGAGATTATGTATGATTGTATTGTAGTTGGTGGAGGACATGCTGGTATTGAAGCTAGTCATATAGCTGCAATCATGGGGAAAAAAACTCTTTTAATAACTGGTAATATCAAAAATATTGGTGATATGCCATGTAATCCATCAATCGGTGGAACTGCCAAGGGAATAATTGTCAGAGAAGTTGATGCTCTCGGTGGTCTCATGGGACATATCGCTGATATTAGTCAAATTCAAATAAAGATGCTTAATAACTCAAAAGGTCCAGCAGTTCGATCACTTCGTGCACAAGCCGATAAAAAAACTTATCCTAAAAATATACAAGAAGCCTTAATGAATACAAAAAATTTAACCATTAAAGAAGCAATGGTTGAAGATTTAGTTATTGAAGACAGTAAAGTTAAGGGTATAGTTACAGAATCTGGAGAAAAAATTACTGGTCAAACAGTAATACTTACTACGGGAACATATCTTAAAGGCAATATATTAATCGGTAGTAAAAATACTCCTGGTGGTCCTCACGGGGAAAAAAGAAGTAATCATTTATCGGATAAATTAAAAGAATATGGTTTAAAAATCATTCGGCTTAAAACTGGTACACCACCAAGAATTAAAAAAGATTCAATCGATTTTTCAGTTATGCAAGAAGAAAAGGGTGATGATACTAAATGGTCATTTAGTTTTGATTATGATCCTTCTTATGATGTATCTAAACAACAATCTTGTTATCTTTTGTATACTAATGCAAATACTCACAAAATAATTCGAGATAACTTAGATAAATCTGCGATGTATGGTGGTTATGTAACAGGGATTGGTCCTAGATATTGTCCATCAATTGAAGATAAAATAGTAAGATTTGCTGATAAAGAAAGACATCAACTCTTTTTAGAACCAGAATCACTACATTATGATGATTGGTATTTACAAGGTTTTTCAACCAGTATGCCCGAAGATGTTCAAGAGGAAATGGTTCACTCTCTTAAAGGGTTAGAGAATGCAATAATTACTAAATATGCTTATGCTATCGAATATGATGCAATCGACCCTTTGCAAATATACCCATCTTTAGAAAATAAAATTATTGAAAACTTATTCACAGCTGGTCAAATAAATGGTACATCCGGCTATGAAGAAGCTGCTGGTCAAGGAATAATCGCAGGTATTAATGCAGTATTAAAATTAAATAATAAAAAGCCTCTTATTTTAAAAAGAAGTGATGCTTATATTGGTGTTTTAATCGATGATTTAGTAACAAAAGGGACAATTGAACCTTACCGTATGCTTACATCTCGTGCAGAATTCCGGCTTATCTTGAGACATGATAATGCAGATTTAAGACTTCGTGAATATGCTAAAATGTGTGGTACAATAACTGATGAACAATATCAAAAATTCCAACAAAAGAAATCCGAAATAGAAGCATTGACTAAATACCTAAAAGAAAACCATATTTCTTTAAACGCAGAAAACAAGAAAATATTTAATGAAAATAATATATCTATTCCGAGTGTTAATTTATCATATTATGAATTGTTGAAAAGACCAGAAATAAAATTAAGCTTTTTAGAAAATTTCATTAATTTAGATTATTCTAAAGAAGTAAAAGAGCAAGTTGAAATATCGACTAAATATGAAGGATATATTAAAAAATCATATAAAGAAGTAGAAAAATTATTGAAATTAGAAGAAAAAGAAATACCTGATGATATTGATTACTCTAAAGTTACCAATTTAGCTAGTGAAGCTCGCCAAAAACTAAACCAAGTTAGACCAAAAACTATAGCTCAAGCTTCCCGCATAAGTGGAGTGAACCCTGTCGATATTTCGGTATTATCAGTTTATTTAAAGAAGGAATATAACAAATGAATAGAGAAGAATTTATAAGTAAAGTAAGAGAATTGGGAATAGATATTACTGAAAATCATTTGGAAAAACTAGAAATGTACAGTAGCTTTTTAACAGAGTATAATGCTCATACTAATTTAACTGCCATAAGAGATATTGAAGGCATCTATCTAAAACACTTTTATGATTCATTAACTATTATTAAAGTAATTGATTTATCACAAGAACAAACTTTACTAGATATTGGTACTGGAGCAGGCTTTCCAGGAATGGTTATAAAGATATTTTTCCCAGACTTACAAGTGTATTTGGTTGATTCTAATAATAAAAAGACTAAATTTTTAGAAAAATTAAAGGGAAAATTAAATGTTGATAAATTAGAAGTTATCAACAATCGCATTGAAAATATCACTCCTGAATTTATCAATAAAATTGATATTGTAACAGCTCGAGCAGTAACGAATTTACCAGTTTTGGTTGAACTAGCATTTCCTTTAGTAAAAGAAGGTAAATATTTTGTTGCAATGAAAGGTAATGCAAGTGATGAATTAAAAAGAAGTGAATATGCCATTGATTATTTACATGGCGAAATAGAAAAAGTAATTGAATTTGAATTGCCTTTTGACAATGGTAAAAGAACATTAATAAAGATTAAAAAGTTAAAGCCAAGTGATTTAAATAAAATGCGACCATATGAAAAAATTATCAAAAAACCATTGCAAAAATAGTCCATATAGGATAAAATTAAAAGAGAATAAAGGGTTGATATAAGTGAATAATACACAAATAGAAGAAAAAGTTCTACAAGTCCCTATTGAGGATATCATACCCAATCGGTTTCAACCCCGATTGTCTTTTGATGATGCTTCATTAGCTGATTTGGCAGCTTCTATAAAACAACACGGAATAATTCAACCTTTAGTTTTAAGAAGAAAAAATGATAAATATGAAATAATTGCTGGAGAAAGACGTTACAAAGCAGCTCGAATGGCAGGTTTAGCTGCTGTTCCTGCAATCATCTCTAACTTAAGTGATGCTGCTAGTGCTGAAGTTGCTATTGTTGAAAACGTCCAAAGAAAAGATTTAACAGCTATTGAAGAAGCAAGGTCTTATCAGACATTATTAGAAAAAGGCTATATGACTCAGGAAGATTTAGCTAAAAAAATGGGATTATCTCAATCTGCAATATCTAATAAGCTACGTTTGCTTTCATTAGATGAATCTGTTCAACAAGCTGTAATTAAAGAACAAATCTCTGAAAGACATGCTCGTTCTTTATTAAAGATAAAAAATCATGAAATGCAAAAAGTGTTATTAAATAAGGTAATTACAGAACGCTTAACAGTAAAACAATTGGAAGAAGAAATAAAGAAAATCAATGAAGCATCATCGTTTAATAGTACTGGACCACAGGGAGTAAATAATGGAACTCCGGCTTATCCAGGACCGTTCCAAAATAATCAAACTCTACAGGCATTTTCTGCAATAAATAAAATACTAAACGATCAAATTGTATCACCACCAGAACCAGAAGAAATTCCTGAAGAACCAAAGAAGACAGTGGTAAATACGAAGAAAAGTTTTATTGATGAAATCGATGATATTCCTGTAATTTCGAGTACACCAAACATTGAAACTGTCGTTAGTAAAGCTGTGGATATTAAATCGCTAAATCAAAACGTAGCTATGCCTACTCAAGGGGAAAATAATATGAATAATGAAAAAGTATCAGCAGAACCACAACCTGTAACATTTCTCGATGCAACAGAAAAGGTACCTAATAAGTTTTTTAATTATTTAGAAAGTCAAGCAGCAAACTTAAGTTTAGATGAACCTGCTAAAACATTTAATCTTCCCTCTTCGCCGGAAACAATTACTCCAAGTGATTTATTAAATCAAACCGAGAATATTGAAATGTTAGATGACTTTGTAATTCCTCAAAATCCGGTGGGAGATAAAGTTATAAACAATGACTATTTAGATCAAGTTATTAAAACTGTTCGAGGCTTAAACTTTGATAGTGATAAAGTTGTAATTGAAGAAATGAACTTGCCACAAGAATATCATATAACCATAAA
>CAZEMQ010000069.1:0-5350 GCA_964513435.1 uncultured Muribaculaceae bacterium | reverse complement strand
GTTTAATTAATCACTATTTGTCTTGTTATTAATACACTACTTATAAAGTAGTGTCATCATCTTCAAAGATTGAGTCTAAATCAGCGGCATCATCTACAACGATTTCATCTGTAGAATTTTTATAAAGTTTAAATTTCTCTTTAATTTTTTCTGGGGCATTTTCATCTACATATGTTTCGTATGTTTCCTCATTTAATTTTATATACGGCTTAACTTCTAAATATATTTTCCTTGCTTCTATATTCATTTAATCACACCTTTGTTTTTTAAATAGATTTTCATCGCATTTTCTAATTCATTCGGTTTTCCTAATTCCATATTAGTAAATACTTCAGCAAAAAATTCGGTTGATTTTGTTTTGCCGTAACGACTAAGCTCTTCAAAATAGACAAAACCAGCATTTATTGCTTGTGCTATATCAATTATAGCATTTTTTACAGTATTAGCAAATTTTGTAAAATCAGTGCTATTTCCAAACGGATATATATCTTTATATATTTTATAGTAATCAGTTTATCCTTCATATTTTTTTAAAGCATTATCAACTGCTCTAGTTAAACTAGTAGCACTCTCATTAATATTCTTTTTACACGATCTTTAATTTTTTCATTTAGTAATTCTACTACTATATAATATAAGAAAAAAACACTGAGTTTAATCTCAATGCTTTTATTGTAAAAATAATATAAAAGATATTACAAAGAATATTATTCCCAATGCCATGGTAGCTCGACTTATAAATAATTCAAAGCCCCTTTCTTTGGCATTTTGAAACAAATTTTCATTTCCTCCAGTTATAATTTGACCAGCATCACTTGCTTTACTTCCTTGCAATAAGACTATGGCAATTAATAATATCGATACACCAAGCAATATATTTTCTAACATATCTTCACTTCCATTTCGTTAATAATTTATCACAAATCAAGAAAAAAAGCAAATTTTACTTTTCTTCTTCAGTTTCAGCTGGTTTGTTTTTTTTAGGTTTTGTTGTCTTTTTTGTTTCTTTTTCATCGGCATTTTCTTCTACACCATCAGTAACAACCGTTTCTTCTGGTTCAATTTTACCAGTTTTTACAATAGATTCAATTTGTTCTTTAGTAATAGTTTCATATTTCATTAAAGCGTCGCTAAGTTGAAATATTAATTCTTTATTCTCTTTAATTATCTTTTTCGCCTTTTCATAACATTCTTCAATTATTTTACGAGTTTGTTCATCTATTTCTAAAGCAACTTGATCAGAGAAATTCTTAGATTTAGTATAATCTCGACCTAAAAATACTCCTTCGCTTTTTTCTTCATATTGAACAGGACCTAAATCGCTCATCCCGTATTCAGTAACCATACTACGAGCTATTTTAGTTGCTCTTTTAATATCATCGCTAGCACCAGTTGATATTTCTCCTAGAAACATTTCTTCACTGACACGACCTCCAAGAAGTCCAGTTATTTGAGCTAACAATTCATCTTTAGTTAATACAGCTATTTTTTCTTCTTTTGGTAGCATCATAGTATATCCACCAGCCATACCCCGAGGTATGATTGTAATTTTGTGAACTTCTTGAGCATCTTCTAACTTAATTCCTATTACTGCATGACCAGCCTCATGAATACTAACCAATTTCTTTTCTTTATCAGTAATTTTTCGAGTAGTCTTTGCAGGTCCAAGTAAAACTCTGTCTGTTGCTTCATCAATTTCTTCCATCGTAATTGTACTTTTGTTACGACGAACTGCCAATAAAGCAGCTTCATTAAGAAGATTTTCCAAATCAGCACCGCTAAATCCAGGAGTTCGCAAACTTAAATTCGATAGATTTACATTTTTAGCCAATACCTTATTTTTAGCATGAACTTTTAATATTGCTTCTCTTTCATTAGCATCTGGAAGACTAACTGTCACTTGACGATCAAAACGTCCTGGACGAAGTAATGCTGGATCAAGAACATCAGGGCGGTTAGTTGCAGCAATAATGATTATACCTTCATTTTCTCCAAAACCATCCATTTCAGTTAATAATTGGTTTAATGTTTGTTCTCTTTCATCGTGTCCCCCACCAAGACCAGTTCCTCTTTGGCGACCTACAGCATCGATTTCATCAATAAATATTAGACAAGGAGCATTACGTTTTGCTTCTTTAAACATATCACGAACTCGGCTTGCCCCAACACCTACAAATAATTCAACAAAATCTGAACCACTTATAAAGAAAAATGGTACATTAGCTTCACCAGCAATAGCTTTAGCTAACAATGTTTTACCAGTTCCTGGAGGACCAACTAATAATACACCTTTAGGAATTCTTGCTCCCATTTTTTCAAATTTTTTAGGATTTTTCAAGAAGTCTATCAATTCTTCTACTTCTTCTTTTTCTTCTTTTAACCCAGCAACATCTTTGAAATTCTTTTTATCATTTTCATTACTTAATCTTGCTTTACTACGACCAAAGTCCATAGAATTTTTGTTACTACTTGCCAATTTAGTAAATAAGAAGTACATAACTACTATTAACATAACAAGTGGTAAGACATTTATAATTAAGTAAAGAACCATGTTTTCACCTGGATCAGAATTAGTGTCATATTCTGCAATTTCATTTTCTTCAATTAAAGCTAAAATATTATCTAATTCACTTCCAACAGCTTTTGCAGTAAAGTATTCTGTTGAACTATATCCTTCTAGTTTACCTTCAATATAATAAACGCTTTCATCACTTTTAGGAGTAACAGTTATTTCTGTAACATTATCTTCCTTTAATTCCGAAATCAATTCACCAGTTGTAAGTTCGTTTACTGTTGCCCCTTGCACACTAAGTGCAAACATTACAATTATAACAACTAACCCTAAAACTAGATAGGGTAAAATATTTTTAAAATTATCATTTTGTTTTGATTTTGTATTCATTTATTTTTTTCACCTTGCCTCACATTTAATTATTATATCATATTTTTCTGATTTGTCTTTAGCAAATTGCGATTTTTTTAATCCAGGTAACCAAAGAATAGTGTTATTAGCATCAACTAATATTGGATAATCATCTCTTTTTAGCTTAGATATCTTGTTTTCTATAAATATATCACTTACTTTTTTAGTACCACTCATATTTTTTACTGTCATTTTATCACCATTTTGTTTAGTTCGTAATTTCAGTGGTAATTTTATCTCTTTACTGTCGAGATAAATACAATAGTTACTATTGTTACCATTACTAGTATTATAATAAAAATTAAAATACTTAGTAGATACATCACTATCTAACACTACTTCTATAAAGTTGACATTTTCTTCCTTTATAATTTTTAAAAATCCATATTCATTAATACACTTATAATGATTATTTAAGTCTACTCTTTTATTAGTCCTATTTATTATTTTCATAATTTCGTTCATTTGAGCATCACTAATATTTAAATAATCACTTCTTTGTATTTCTTTAATTAATAATTCAATTGCTTTTCTTTGAATAAAAACACTTTCTTTTAATATTTTGTTAATAATTATTTGGTTATCAACAATAATTTCTTTATTTATAATATATTCATTTACAAAATTATCATACATTATTAATTCTTGACTAAATTTTAAATATTTCAAATGAATGTTTTTGTCTTCGCCTTTTAAAAATGGTAATATGTTATGGCGATAACGATTACGAGTATACTTTGTATCTTCATTACTTGCATCAATACAATATGGTATGTTTTTCTCTTGGTTATACTTTATTATCTTATCTTTAGTAGTTGTTAGCAAAGGTCTAAGAATTTGATATTCTTCATTAGTGCTAATTGCCTTTATACCAACATATCCACTTAAGTTACTTCCTCTTGTAAGTCGCATTAAAATTGTTTCAATTAAATCATCACCATGATGTGCTGTGAGAAGATATTTAGCATTATATTTCCTTATTGTTTTTTTAAAAAAGTCATATCTTTTGCGGCGTGCATCTTCTTCGCTAAATTTTTCAGTTAAATATTCATTTATTTCAAGCAATTCAAAAATTATATTTTTGTTCTCGCAAAATTGTTTGACTAGTCTTGCTTCTTCATCACTTTCTTTGCGAATTTTATGATTAACATGAGCACATATTACATTTATATTTTTTAATGATTTTAAATCATTTACCAAGCTTAATAAGCACATTGAATCAGGACCACCACTACATGCTACTACTACACTAATATTATTTTCAATATTCTTTTTCAAAAAATTTAATTCTCTATTCATTTTTCACCTGCAAATTTTTCAGATTATATTCTAACATATCTTGAATAAATCCATCTAACAATTTTTCTGGATCAGTATTTTCGTAATTGGTACGATGATCTTTAACTAACTTGTAAGGCTCCAAAATATAACTTCGTATTTGACTACCAAAGTTAATACTTTGAGAGACATCCTTTAATGCGGATTCTTGAGCCTTCTGACGTTCTAATTCTAACATATATAATTTGTTTTTTAATATAGATAAAGCTTGTTCTTTATTTTTTAATTGACTTCTTTCATTTTGGCAAGTCACTACTATTTTGCTTGGCAAGTGAGTTATTCTAACTGCTGAGTTCGATGTATTTACTGATTGTCCCCCTGCTCCACTCGAATGGTAAACATCTATCTTCAAATCATCTTCCTTGATTTCGATATTAATATTTCTTTTTATCTCTGGTATTACTGTAACTGATGCAAATGAAGTGTGTCTTCTTCCTCCAGAATCAAATGGAGAAATACGCACTAAACGATGAACACCCGATTCATTTTTTAAATATCCATAAGAATATTCACCACTAATCTTTAAGGTTATGCTTTTTAATCCAGCTTCTTCACCTTTTTGCTCTTCAATAACTTCCCATTTAAATTTATTTTTTTCACAATATTTTTCATACATTCTTGCAAGCATACTAGCCCAATCACACGATTCAGTTCCTCCAGCACCAGGATGAATTTCTAAAAAGCTATTCGCATCATCAAATTCACCAGCTAAAAGAGTTGCTGTTTCTAATTTATCTAGCTCACTTTCTATATCACTAATGCTTTCTTCAACTAACTCAAAAAGCAAAGAATCATCACTATTAACAATTGATAAATTGTCTTCTATTTCGTTTGATAATTTATTGTATAAATCTATTTCTTTTTTTAGATTGACAATTTTTTTGTTAATAACACTAGACTTATCAACATCTTGCCAAAAACCTTCCTCTGTTGTTTGTAATTCTAAATCATTTAATTCTTTTTCTTTTTTTTCTAAGTCAAAGATACCTCCCTAACTCAAACAATTTTTCTTTATAGTTATTTAATTTAATTAACAATTCATTTTTTTCCATACATATATCTCCTTGCCTATAGTATAACAAAAAAATA
>CAZEMQ010000068.1:1427-5390 GCA_964513435.1 uncultured Muribaculaceae bacterium | reverse complement strand
AACAAAAAAAACGTTGACAAACATAGAATAATAGTGTATATTATTTGTGTTGTTAAAAAAGGAAAGAGATTTGTATCCACCTGATTGCAATTGAGCAATGGGTTAAAAAGCCTAAGATTATTTAATTAATTGATTGGATTTTTAAATGGATACAAATATTGTATCCATTTTTAATTGATGGAGGTGCTTTAACATAGCAAAAAGTGTTGATGAATTACTAACTAATGAGAATATCAAAATTCCAGAAGTTATGGTAATTGGCCCTAATGGGGAAAAAATGGGACTAAAAAAAATTGAGGATGCTTTAACTTTAGCAAATTATGCTGGTTTGGATTTAGTGCTTATGAGTGGCAATTCAACTCCAGCAGTTGTTAAAATAATGGATTATAACAAATACCGTTATGAAAAACAAAAGAAGTTAAGAGAAACTCAAAAGAAACAAAGAGAATCTAATAAGGAGATAAAAGAATATCGCTTGTCGGTAACTATAGATGTCGCCGATTTTGAAACTAGAAGAAGAAATGCTCAAAGTTATTTGGAAAAAGGGCATAAAATAAAAGCTTTCATTAGATTTAAAGGTCGCCAGATGGCAAGACCAGAAATGGGACGGGATGTTTTATTGCGATTTGCTGATGCATTAAGTGAGTATTCGACGATTGAAACAGAACCGAAACAAGATGGTAGACAAATGTCTATGATTTTAGCACCGAGAAACAAAGAAGGGAAGAAGTAATATGGCAAAAAGTAAACAAAAGACACATAAGTCAAGTGCAAAAGTATTCAAGAAAAAGAAAAATGGTGAACTTGTTTACAAGAAAAGTGGAGGAAATCACCAAACTGGGAAAGACTCTGCTAAAGAAGTAAGACAAAGAAGAAACAAGGGAACACTTAGCAAAGGAGATAGAAACAGATTAAAATCTGTTATCTAGAAGTGGGGTGAATAAGTAATGGCAAGAGTTAAAGGCGGAAATGTTTCACGCGTTAGAAGAAAAAAAGTATTAAAAGAAGCTAAAGGTTATTTTGGAAGTAAACACAGATTATATAAAACAGCTCAAGAACAAGTATTCCATAGTGGTGCTTATGCTTATCGTGATAGAAAACAAAATAAGAGAAACTTTAGAAAATTATGGATTACAAGAATTAATGCTGCATGTCGTGAAAATGGCATAAGTTATTCTAAATTTATCAATGGTCTAACTAAAGCTGGTATTTCTATTAATAGAAAGATGCTTTCAGAAATGGCTATTGATGATCCTAAGAGCTTTGCAAGTTTAGTTGAAACTGCTAACAAAGCTTTGAAGGGTGAAATTAGTGTTCCAGAACAAAAAACTGAAAAAAAGGAAGTAAAAGCAACTAAAGAAGTTAAAAAGGTTAAAAAAGAAGTTAAAGAAGAAAAGAAAGAAAAAGAAGATTTAAGTTCTAAAACTTTAACTGAATTAAAAGCTTTAGCCAAAACTGCTGGTATTAAAGGTTATTCAACAATGAAAAAAGAAGATTTAATTAAATCTTTAAAATAATTACTTGAATTAGTGTGAGTTTTAAAATATAATATAGATATAAGTTTTTACTTAGGAATTTGTCCCTCCGGCAGTTCCTCAGTTTAAACCGATTATGTGAGTAAGGAGGATTATTTATATGGCTTTAACTAAAGAAGAAAAAGCGAAAATCATTAAAGAATTTGCTAAAAATAAGAATGACGTTGGTTCAACAGAAGTTCAAGTAGCAATTTTAACTCGAGAAATTAATGATTTAACAGAACATTTAAAAGTTCATAAGCATGACTATCATTCTAAACGTGGATTGCTTATGAAAGTTGGTCGAAGAAGAAAATTGCTTGATTACTTAAAGAAAAATGATGTTGTAAGTTATCGAGAATTGATTAAAAAATTAAATTTGAGAAAGTAGAAAGAAAGGCACTTATTTTTAGTGTCTTTTTATTTTTTAGGAGGTATTGATGAAGAAAGTATATGAGCTAGATTTTAATAATCGAAAATTGGTTGTTGAAACTGGCGAACTTGCTAAACAAGCAAATGGAGCGGTTTTGGTGCGTTATGGGGATACAGCAGTTTTATCAGTTTGTGTTATGGGTAAAAATATGGTTAGTCAAGATTTCTTTCCTTTAACTGTTTTATATCAAGAAAGATTATATTCAGTTGGTAAAATTCCTGGAGGTTTTATTAAAAGAGAAGGACGTCCTAGTGATGCTGCAACTCTTGCTGCAAGATTGATTGATCGTCCTATTAGACCGATGTTTGATGAAAATTTACGAAATGAAATTCAAGTTATTAACACAATTTTATCCGTTGACCAAGATAATTCTCCAGAAATTACAGCTTTGTTTGGTTCATCTCTTTGTTTAGGTATTAGTAATATTCCTTTTGATGGTCCAGTTGCTGGAGTAATTGTTGGGAGAGTTAATGGCGAGTTTATAATTAATCCAACTGCTGAAGAAACAGAAATAAGTGATTTAAACTTGACTGTTGCAGGTACTCGTGATGCCATTTGTATGGTTGAAGCAGGAGCCAAAGAATTAAGCGAAGAGGTAATGCTTGATGCTTTGATGTTTGCTCATGAAAATATTAAAGTGTTGTGTGAATTTGAGCAAAAAATTATTGATGAAATTGGTGATGCCAAAATCGAATTAGAAAAAGCAGAAATTGATGCTGAATTGGAACAAGCTGTTAAAGATTATGCAACAAACGATATGCTAGCTGCTATTCAAATTAAAGAAAAGTTAGCTAAATACGCTCGCATTGATGAAGTAAAAGAGCAAACTATTGAACATTTTAAAGAAGTTTATGCATCAGATGAAAATTACGATAAAAAAATATCTCAAGTGAGTAAAGTTTTAGGAAATATTGAGGCTGGAGAAGTAAGAAGACTTATTACAGATGAACATATCAGACCAGATGGTAGAGCAATGGATGAAATTCGTCCTTTGTATGCTGGTGTGGATATCTTAGCTCGCACTCACGGTTCAGCTTTATTTTCTCGAGGAGAAACTCAAGTACTAGCAACAACTACTCTTGGAGCAATCGGTGAACATCAGATACTTGATGGATTAGGAATTGAAGACTCTAAAAGATTTATGTTGCACTATAATTTTCCTCAATTTTCAGTTGGTGAAGTAGGAAGATATGGTTCTCCAGGAAGAAGAGAAATAGGTCATGGTGCTCTAGGAGAAAGGGCTTTAGCTCAGGTTATCCCTAGTGAAGAAGATTTTCCATACACAATAAGAGTTGTATCTGAAGTTTTGGAAAGTAATGGTTCATCAAGCCAAGCAACAATTTGTTCAGGGTGTCTTAGTTTAATGGCTGCTGGAGTACCAATTAAGGCTCCAGTCGCTGGTATTGCTATGGGGCTTATAACTAATGAAGATGAATCTAAATATACAATCCTTACTGATATTCAAGGCTTGGAAGATCATATGGGAGATATGGATTTTAAAGTTGCAGGTACGAAAACTGGTATCACAGCTTTACAAATGGATATTAAAATTAAAGGTGTAACTAAAGAAATACTTGGAGAAGCACTTGAACAAGCTAAAAAAGCTCGTTTAGAGATACTTGATGTAATGCACGATGCAATTGCTAAACCAAGAAAAGAAGTTAGCAAGTATGCTCCGAAAATTGAAACCTTTAATATTGATCCTGAAAAAATTAAAGATGTTATTGGTCGTGGTGGTGAAATGATTACCAAAATTATTTTGGAAGCTTCAAATGTCAAAACTGTCAATGATAAAGATGCTGTAAAAGTAGATTTAGAAGATGATGGACGCGTTATAATTTATCACACTGATAAGACAATCATTGCTAAGACACGGAAGATGATTGAAGACGTTGTAAGAGTTGTTGAAGAAGATAAAATATATACTGGTAAAGTTGTAAAAGTAGAAGACTTTGGGGTGTTTGTTGAACTTTGGCCAGGTTGTGAAGGCTTAGTTCATGTTTCTCAACTTGACCA
>CAZEMQ010000068.1:0-1327 GCA_964513435.1 uncultured Muribaculaceae bacterium | reverse complement strand
TTCTTTATCACTAGGATGTAACTCTTCTAGTAATTTATTATTTTTTATTTGGTTAGGAAAGCCATATAATCTATTAGTCATATTAATAAGTATCACATTATTAGCTTCTAATCCTTTAGCAGAATGAACTGTTAAATAATTAATGGTATTATCATCACAAAATTCCAAGATATCTTTATTATTGCGTCCTAAAACCAAAATATCTGGATTAATCTTTTTTAGTTTTTCAAAAAGTTTATTAAATGTTTTCTTGGGATTAATATAATAAATAAATGCTATTGGTTTATCAATATGTTTATTGCTTATTAAATCTTTTTTTATATGGCGTTTATTTTTAGTGACAAATTTAGTTGCAATATCGATTAATTCTTGGCTATTACGATATGTGTATTTTAATTTTAAAGTGCTTGAATTAGGAATGAGTTTAGGAAAATCTAAAAATAAATTAATATCACAACCCGAGAAGTGATAAATTGATTGATAATCATCACCAACTACAAATAAATCGGCATCATTTAAAATTCTTAATTTATTTATCAAATTAAATCTTATCAGAGAAGTATCCTGAAACTCATCAACAATTATGTATTTATAATGATAAAACTTATTTAAGACATTTGTAGCTTTAATTATCAAATCATCAAAATCACAACTCATACTACTTTTAAGTTCATTTTCATAAATCGTATTTATAATATACATAAATTTACTTAAAAAATTATTACGATTATAAATATTTTTAAATTCTTCTTTTCCACAACCATTAGTTTTATATATTTTTAACATGTTGATAAGTATCTTTTTAAATTCGTAATATTTATTACTTTTCAAAAACTTAGAGTAATCGTATTCTTTAAAATAAAGTAATATTTCAATAATTAATTTGGTATCGCTTAAGCTTTGAAAAAATTCCTCAGTCACAAATTCTAAATAAGAGTCATCAACTAAATTAAATTGATAATCATAGTCTTTTAATATTTGGATTGCTAATTTGTGAAAAGTTTTTATTGTTATTGGATAACTAATCTTTTTTTGTAAATCTTGCACACTTTTGTTAGTAAATGAAATAATTAGTATTTCTTCTGGGTTACATATATTATTGGTTATCAAATAATTAATTTTTTGGGTAATAGTAAAAGTTTTGCCAGCTCCAGCTCCAGCGATTAACAAAACATTTCCCAATGCTTCAACAGCACGTTTTTGATATTTATCTAAATTAACTGCTTTTTCCATAAGGTTTATTATAGGGGAAAAACATTTAATTGCCAACAAAAATAGGTCGACATAATTCGACATTATATTGAAACTACTAGCATTTTACAAATTC
>CAZEMQ010000067.1:0-5474 GCA_964513435.1 uncultured Muribaculaceae bacterium | reverse complement strand
GTGATTGTAATGGCTTTGCTAATAACATTTATAAGTGGGTTATTCTTTTTATTTGGAATTGTTATATACCGCTTTATAAAATCTAAAAATGCTCTTACTATCGGAGCAATGGCTTGTGCTTTAGTAATAATTGTTGGTCTTATTTGTTTTGATTTAGTTCCTGAACTTTGTGAGATTGGTGAACTTTATTTAATATTACTTGTAGCCTTAGGTTTATTTTTGTTACTTTTAATTGATAGATTAGTTCCTCATCACCACCATGAACACAAAGAAGATGATGAAAACACTCAAGAACATCAAGCACATATAAGTCATATCGGTTTTATCACTATTTTGGCATTATTATTTCACAATATGGTCGAAGGAATGGCTTTATATAGTGTTACTTTAAATGATTTACACAGTGGCTTACTTATGTGTTTAGGTATCGGGCTTCACAATTTACCATTTGGGTTTCAAATAGCTAACTATAGTAACAATGAAACCAATAAAATAGCAATATTGCTACTTATCATATCGGGTTTCATCGGTGGGTTTATTATCCATTTATTCGGAGATATAAATGAAATAGTAACAGGTATTATAATTGCTATTACTCTAGGTATGTTATTATATATATTAATATTTGAATTGTTAAAAGAAGTTTGGTCTAATATAAGGAAAAAAGCAACAATATGTGGTATAATGATAGGGATTCTAATATTAATATTTATTAACTTGATATGAGAAGGGAGAATAAAGTGTGAAAAAAGTATTAGTTACGGGAGCTGCTGGTAGTATTGGAATTTATGTGATTAAATACTTATTAGCTGAAGGAAAATATGAAATTACTGGATTAGATTTAAAAAATAAAGAATCGTTAAAAAAATTAAAAAGGTTTAGAAAACGTATAAATATAATTTATGGAGATGTTACAGATAGAGTTTTAATTGAAGCTTTAGTTAAAGACCATGATATTGTTATCAATTTAGCATCAGCCTTACCACCTCTTTCAGATATGAAAAAGGGACTCGCGGAGATGATAGATTATAATGGTACCGAAAATATTGTTAGAGCTATTACCTATTATAATCCTAAATGTCATTTGTTTTTAGCATCAACTACTAGCATGTATAAAGACATTAAAGAACCTACAGTTAAAAGCAAAATAGAATTAAGTGAGTTTGACTATTATTCTTTAGCTAAATATAATTGTGAAGCATTAGTAAAAGAAAAATTAAAAAATTACACCATATATAGAATACCTTTAGTGTTGTGTAATCCTTTAACTGAGAAATTTATGTTTAATGTCAAAAAAAATAGCACTATAGATTTTGTTACTAAAGAGGATTGTGCTTATGCATTTGTCAAAGGGATTAAATATTTAAAAGAAATAAACCGCAAGACATATAATGTTACTAGTGAAGAAACTGTTCTTTATAAAAATTTATTAGGAAAAATTATGGAGATAAATGGACTTAGCTTTAAATTGCTTTTCACCCGAGCTTTCGTTGAGAAAAATTATTATAGTCCAGTATGCAAAGATCGTGATGAATTAAATGCAATAATCAATTATCGTGATGATTCTTTAGCAGAATACTATAATCGTCTTAGAAGTACTTCAAGAAAACGTAAAGTGGCTAAATTCTTAGCTAAACCATTTGTAAAGAAGAAATGATTGGGCTAGCTCTTGGTGGTGGAGGAACTCGGGGTTCTTATCAAATCGGAGTTTTTCTAGCTTTAAAAAAATGTCATATTCGTATTGATGGTTTTGTAGGAACTAGTATCGGTGCTTTCAATGCTGCAATGCTTGCATCTAAAAGAGAAAAAGAACTTTTAAATTTTTGGCAAACAGTTGATGTAGCTACAATACTAGGGGAAAATGATGTAAAAAGTATTATTAGTAATAAAGGGATAAGTACAGATGCAATGTATGAGGTACTAAAAAGCTTAGATATTTCATCGACCTTGTATAAATCTAAGAAAGATTTTGGCTTAGTAACAGTAAGACTTAAGGATATTAAACCGCTTTATTTATTGAAGAAAGATATTAAACCTAATCTATTAAATGAATATATTATTGCTAGTTGTTATTTGCCTATATTTAAATTAGAAAAAATAATTGATGATAGTTATTATTTAGATGGAAGTATTTTTGATGTAATGCCAGTAAATATGTTATTAAATAAAGGGTATGATAAAATATATGCTGTTGATTTACAATCATTTGGTATTAAAAGAAAATATGATAAAACTAAAGTAATATTGATTAAACCATCTAGAAGATTAGGAAGTATATTAAATAAAGATAAAGATAAAATAAGGGAAAATATTAAATTAGGTTACTATGATACATTGAAAATAATAAAGAAATATGATGGATATAAATATTTGTTTAAAAAAGTAGGTAATTGGTATTATCAATTGCTATTAAGAAAAGTAAGTAAGAGGATTAGAAAAAACATGGAAAAAATGTTTAAGACTGATAATCCAAAAGAATTGATGCTCAAGGCATTAGAATATGTTATGTTAAGAGAAAATATAAGTTATTATAATATATACAGTCCATATCAAGTTGTAAAATTATTGCGTAATAAAAAAAGTTATGGAGTGTATAGATTTATAAATGAAATACATCTTATGTAAAGGAGTGAGAAAATGGGAAGAGCATATGAAGTAAGAAAGGCAAGTATTCAAAAAACAGGAGCTCAAAAAGGGAAATTATATACCACATTTGCTAAAGAAATATATTTAGCAGCTAGAAAGGGGAGCCCTAATCCTGATGCTAATATGGTTTTAAAAAGATTGATTGATAAGGCTAAAAGACAACAAGTACCAAATGATATTATAAATCGAGCATTAGATAAAGCCAAAGGTATGGGACAAGAAGAATATCATGAAGTAATGTATGAAGGATTTGGACCTGGAGCATCGACATTCATGATTAAATGTCTAACAGATAATGTTAATCGTACTGTAGGTATGGTAAGAGCAGCCTTTAATAAAGTTGGCAAAAGCTTGGGAGTTACCAATTCAGTTGCTTATAACTATGAACATTTAGGAATACTTTCATTTAAATATGATAATGAAGAAGAAATATTTGATAGTTTGTTAAATGCTGGGATTGAAATAAATGATATTGAAACAAAAAATGGAGAAGTGGTATTATCACTTAGTCCTGGAGATGTCAATAAAGCTAAAGATGAATTAGAAAAGATTATAACTAATATTGAGTATGATATTGATGAAGTAGGATATTATGCTAAAGAAGAAATAACTTTAGATGGAGAAGACTTAGAAGTTTTTGAACGTCTTTATAAATTATTAGATGATATTGAAGATGTATCAGAAATATATACTAATGTCAGAATGGATTGATTATGAATAAAAAATTAGTTAAATTAATTGTTATAATTGCTATTGCTTTATTGGTATTTTATGGGGTATTGTTATATTTTGGTGGAAATATTGCTTTGCTTTTGTATCAAGCATTATTTTATGGTAAATATGGTGTTACGTTTATATCAGAAATTGTTTTATTATTATTTTCTTTTATAGTATTGTTAATAAGTAATAAAGCAAGTATTTTAAAACCACAAGGTAAATCAATTTTATATGGTATTAAAAGAGGAATTCCAATATTTGTTGTAAGTTTAATATTATTAGCTAGTAATATTGTTACAATTGCTGGAGAAGAAATTAATATACCAAGTTTTATAAGTATAATAATACTGTCAATTACTATTGGTATGGCTGAAGAGTTTTTCTTTCGAGGTTTTATTCAAAGTAAAATATTAGATGAATATGGTGAGACTAGAAAGCAAGTAATTATTTCCATAATTATAAGTGGAGCTATATTTGGTTTGGTTCATTTGAGTAATATGTTAAGTGGTCAAGATTTAATTACGACACTCTCTCAAGTATTACAAGCATCTAGTTTGGGTATTTTATTAGGTTCAATTTATTATCTAACTAAAAATATTTGGTCAGTTGTATTCCTGCATGCGTTTTATGATTTTGCCATTTTACTTGGAGAAGTAAATACTTATAAGGATTGTATAACTAATCCAAATATTTCTGTCATTATGCTAATATTTACTTTTGTAGTAGCTTTAATATATGCTGTAATTTATTTAGTGGGAGCATATTTAAATTTACAACGTCGTCATGTAAATGAGCATCTTGGTGAGAAAGTAACTGAAGAAATAATAAGTGAAGATCGTAATAATGCTATTAAAACTAAAAAGATTGTAGTGGTTATAATAGTAGTTTTATTCCTATCTTCAGGATTAATTTCTGTTGATGATGTAGATGATTATCAAATATGTTATGATTATGAGACAACTAGTACAAAAGGGGAAGTAAGTTTTTCATTAGATGAAGAATTTATCTTGCAAAGTATTGATAATACTATTAGTTTAACATTATCTGTTGATAATTATGAATTAGTAATAGTTGATACACTTACTGATAATCAAAAAGGAATAGAGTTTTCAAATTCAATATATGATATTTATGTTTATGAGTATAATGATGCATATAATATTCTATTAAATGGAGGAGAAGTATTATATTACGCTTCAATCGATAAAATAAATATTAGTTTAGATGCTATTGATGAATCTAACTTTAATACTTATGATGTACCAGAAATTTCAAATATTGGCAAACTTGAAAACTCTGATGGCACTTATCCTTTAATAGTTACTTATATAAGAGATTATTTTATAATTAAAGATGATAAAGCAATGGTGTTAACAGATTAAAAGTAATTTTAAGAATTAAAAAAAGTCTTAATCCCTTGAGGGAACTAAGGCTTTTTTGTTACTCTTTGTTATTCAGCAATCCATAAACAATATAAAGTTTCAGATAATTTAACATCTTCAGGGGTAAAAGTATTAATTATTGCTGTAGCAGCACCAGCTTTATCAACACTTTTAAACATCATATTGCCATCGAAATTTGTTTGAGAAACATAAGTTGTTGTAAAAGGCTTAAAATCGATTTTTGCACATTGTTTTAAAGTTTTGCCAGCAGCATCAGCGATGGCTTGTGCTTGAAGTTTAGCATCTTTATATGCTTTTGCAAGCACTTGTCTTCTACATTCTTTTTCATTCCATACACCAAAATCAAAATGGCAAGATGGAGCATTTTCTAATTTAGATAATTGTTCCATAATATTTGCTAATTTTTCTTTATCATAATCAAATATTAAAAGTGCAGATTGATTAAAAGAAAATCCACTAAAAAAATATTCTCTTGTTGTATTATCATATTTTTGTTCTTCTCTGATAACAAAACTTCTTGTTTTCAAATCTTGTTTATTAAAACCATTTTTTAAAATAATTTCATCAACAAACCTTTGCACATTTTTAACTCCTAAATCCAAAACTTCATCATAACTATTTCCTTTAGTATGAAAACTAATATTTAAAATAATTTTGTTCGGAGTGAAATATTCAACTCCTTTTCCTTGTACTATAATTTCCATCTAG
>CAZEMQ010000066.1:0-5541 GCA_964513435.1 uncultured Muribaculaceae bacterium | reverse complement strand
TTTTTTCATCATATCTTTCATTGTTTCAAATTGTTTTAATAATCTATTTACTTCTTCAACACTTCTGCCACTACCCTTAGCAATTCTTTGTTTACGAGTAGCTTTAAGTATTTCTGGGTGTCTTCTTTCATATGGTGTCATTGATTGAATTATAGCTTCAACATGAGCTATTTCCTTAGGGTCAATTGAAACATTATTAAGTCCCATTTTCCTTGCTTGTGGAAGCATTTTCAAAATATTTTCAAGAGGTCCTAATTTCTTGATTTGTTTTAGTGTTGAAAGAAAGTCCTCTAAGTCAAAAGTTCCCTTTTTCATTTTTATAGCTTGTCTTTTAGCCTCATCTTCATCGATTACATCTTCAACTTTTGATACAATTTCTAAGATATCTCCCATATCTAGAATCCTATCAGCCATTCTCTCTGGATAAAATTCTGATAAACCATCCATTTTTTCCGAATTACCAACAAACTTAATAGGAATATGGGTTAAATGTCTTACAGATAGTGCTACACCACCTTTGGTATTACCATCAAGTTTAGTAAGAATACAACCAGTTAAAGTTAAAGAATCATTAAAACCAGTGATAACATTAATAGCATCTTGTCCCATCGATCCATCGATAACTAATATTTTTTCATCTGGATTTACTGAATTATCGATATCAATCAATTCTTGCATTAAAGCTTCATCTATTTGTAATCTTCCTGCTGTATCAATAATTATATAGTCGTATTTGTTTTCTTTAGCATATTCTACACCATCTTTAACAATATCAACTACTGTTTTATCTTCACTAAAAACTTCAACATTTAATTCTTTACCAATTGTTTTTAATTGTTCAATTGCTGCTGGTCTATAAATATCTCCCGCAATTAAAATTGGCTTTTTAGCATGTTTCTTTCTCAAATAATTAGCTAATTTTCCTGCTGTAGTAGTTTTACCACTACCTTGAAGTCCTACTAACATTAAAATAGTTGGTTTTTTATTTACTTCTAAAGGAACATAATCTCCTCCAAGTAAAGAAACTAATTCATCTTTTACTATTTTCAAAAAAACTTCATCAGGTTTTAAGCTTTTACCAACTTCAGCATTTATTGCTTTTTCTTTAACATTAGCTACAAATTCTTTAACAACCTGATAGTTAACATCAGCTTCCAAAAGAGCAATTCTTATCTCCCGCATTGCATCACTTATATTTTCTTCGGTAATTTTACCCATACCTCGGATATTTTTTATTGCATTACTAATTCTATCTCCCATATATTCAAACATAATTAAAACTCTCCTTAAATCTAACATAAATATTATATAATATTTATGTATATTTTTAAAGCACAATTAATGTTATGTCAAAATAACATATAACTTTCCCTCTTCTTGATGACTAACGCCTTCAAATGCTAATGCTACTAATACATCACTCTTAAAGTAAGCACACAAAAAAACGGAATAAAATCTATTTTTTCATTCCGTTTTATCATATTTATCACTTTAATTTCAAAGAAAATATCTAAGAATATTTTTAAACTTGCATTAATTCTTGTTCTTTTTCTTTTATTTCATCGTCAACTATTTTATTATACTTAGTAATCAATTCTTGAATTTCATCTAAGTATAATTTTTCTTCGTCTTCAGGATATTCTTGTTTTTTTATTTCATTATTTGCATCTTGACGAATATTCCTCAAAGCTACTTTAGCCTCTTCTCCGATAGCTTTTGCTTGTTTTACATATTCTCTTCTTCTATCTTCGGTTAAATCAGGAATAGTCAAAATAATTATTTCTCCATTATTCGTCGGAGCTATACCTAAATTCGCTTCATTAATAGCTCTTTCAATATCTTTTAATACACTTTTATCATATGGTTTAACAAATAATTGTTTTGCTTCTGGAACTGTTATATTAGCAACACTTTGAAGTGGTGTTAAAGTTCCATAATAACTTACCATAATGCCATTTAACATTGCTGGATTAGCTCTCCCTGCCCGAATATTTACCAATTTACTTTTTAGACTTTCAATAGTTTGACTCATCTTTTTCTCTGCCCAGTCCATATATACTCCCTCCATTAATTTAATTCTATACTATCATTATAATTAATAACATTCGATTTTACAATAAAATTTATTACTAATTTACCATTTTTACTAACTGTTAAAGCTTTCACAACCCCATATTCACCATTTTCAATATTTTCAATAGTTCCCTCAATATCGATTACTTGAACACCTTCTGTTAAAATTTGAGTATCTTCAAGTCTATCACGAACTTGTTCAATTATATCATCTTCAGTTATTCCAAATTCCTCTAATAACTCTTCTTCGGTATAAGCCTCCCCAGTAGTTTTATTTATAACATAACTCTTTATATTATTAATCCTACTACCAAGATCACAATAATATGTAAAATCATTAATAACTAAACTAATATAATTACCATATGCTGTATTTTCATATTCACGATATGGAAAACTATATAAATTAGCAGAATTATAACATGTAGAATCTTCAACTTCGTCAATATAAACAAATTGAGAAGCATATTCTGATAATTCCAAAGCTAGACTTTCGTTAATATCTTCAAAACCTTTAATATTTATAACTACATCCATCTTTTCAATATGCTCTTCTTCTAAAATATCCTCATCATTTTCATAATAGATGTAATCTTTAGTAGAATCAATTCTTATTTCTCTTAATTCAGTGACTCCACTTGAATTATTTTCATTTTCAAAACCATCAAGCATATAATTCATAAAAAAGTATCCACCAATTGCAAATACTAATAAAATTACAATAAATAATATTGCTCCAATGGTATTTTTTGTACTATCCATATTTACCTCAACTTTCTAAATATTTTAAAAATATAGCTCGCAATTCTTCGATTTTAACCATTTCATTATATGAATTCCAATATTCACTTGGAGAAACATCCCCACGGATAAAAGATGTTTCAGTATCAAATAATAATATTTCATCATCACTAACTACTAATAAAGTTGGAGCATATATTTCTGCTACTCCATAATCATTATATGTAACATAGTCACTTAATTTTTCTACAATTGCTTCATAAGTACCATTATTTTCTTGACGATTTTCTATAAAATCATAATAATATATCGTATCAATACCTACTTCTTTAGCAACTTCGTTAATGATATAAGCATAGTAATTTACCCATTCATTTTTAGTTCCAAATAAAACTATCCCTTTACTTCCATTAGCAATCATTAAAGCTTTACTAGCATTGATATACTCAAAAACATTATCTTCAGAAACCAAACTAAAATCAGATGCAAATTGTTCATTGTCTGGTAAGGAATCATCATAATCTAGAGTACCTAAATAAATAAATGCTCCGATTAGGATTACAAATAAAATACAATAAATAAACATTTGCCATTTATTTTTAAAAAGTTTTTCATTTTTTACATAAATCTTCTTCATGGTTTTAACTTCACCATTTTTATTATAGCATTATTATTAAGCATTATTAAAGATAAAACCTCTTTTTGTGTCAAAAAAAGTCAACTTTTTTCAAGTTGACTAGTTACCTTTCACTTGATTCATTACTTCTTCAGCAAAGTTATCGCTTCTTTTTTCCATACCTTCACCAACTTCATAACGAATCATATTTTTAATTTCTCCACCGTTGTTAGTTACGTATTTTTCTACAGACATACTACCATCTTTAATAAACGCTTGTTCAGTTAAACATATTTCTTTATAAAATTTCTTAATTCTTCCTTCAACCATTTTTTCAGCAATATCTGCAGGCTTTCCTTCATTCATAGCTTGTTCTTTCAAAACGTTTTTTTCATTATCTAAAACATCTGCAGGAACCTCACTTGGGAAAGTATAAAGTGGTTTCATTGCTGCAGCTTGCATAGCTACATCTTTAGCAATTTCACTTGATGCTCCTTTAACAACTGTTAAAGCAGCTATTTTTCCTCCCATATGGATGTATGAACCAAAAAATTCATCATCTTCTTTGTTAACAATTGCAAATCGTCTTAATGAAAGTTTTTCACCAATCTTTGCAGTTTTGTTAATTATCAATTCTTCAATTGTACCTTCGGCAGTCTCAATCTTTTTAGCACTTTCAATATCTGTAGCATCGCTTGCTAATAAAGCTGTACCGATAGTATCAATCATACCAACAAATTCTTCATTTTTACTTACAAAGTCTGTTTCGCTATTTACCTCTAAAATAATAGCTTTATTGCCATCAACATAAATGTTAGCAAGACCTTCAGCAGCTATACGACCTTCTTTTTTTGCAGACTTAGCAATACCTTTTTCTCTTAGCCAGTTAACAGCTTCATCCATATTACCATTTGTTTCTGCTAGAGCTTTTTTGCAGTCCATCATACCTGCTCCAGTCATTTCTCTTAAGTCTTTAACCATACTTGCTGTAACTTCCATTTATATTCCTCCTTACTTACTTAAAATTTCAATTAATTCATCTTTTTTCATTGTTGAATAACCTTTTATTTTATTTTCTTTAGCTATTTTCTTTAATTCACTTAAAGTTTTAGCTTCTAGTTCATCTACTTGAACCATTTCTTTAATTTCTTCTAAAACAGTTTCATCAACATTTACTTCAGTTTTTTCTTGAGTTTGTTTTTCTTCTTCTTTTTTGTCTTTCTTAGTATCTTCTTTCTTTTCATCTTCAGATACATAATCAACTAATTCTAAATTACATGCTTCACAAATAGCATTTGTTAGAACACCAAGCATAACTTTAATTGACCTTACTGCATCATCATTACCCGGAATAACAAAATCAACATCATCTGGATCATTGTTAGTATCAACTATTCCAAATACAGGTATTCTTAACTTTCTTGCTTCTTTAATTGCATTAATTTCTTTTTTAGGATCAACAACAATTAAAGCTTGTGGAAGTTTACTCATATCTCTAATACCACACAAAACTCTATTTAGTTTGTCGTATTCTTTTCTAAGACCAATAACTTCCTTCTTTGGTAAAAGATTAAAAGTTCCATTTGCTTCCATTTCTTCAATTTCTTCAAGTCTTTTAACTCTTCTTCTAATAGTTCGGAAATTTGTAAGTGTTCCTCCCAACCATCTTTCAGTTACATAGTAAGAATTACTTCTTGTTGCTTCTTCTTGACAAACTTCTTGAGCTTGTTTTCTAGTACCAACAAATAAGAATTTTCCTCCATTTTCAGCGATTGTCTTAATCTCTTCATATGCTACTTCAAGACAAGCTTTTGTTTTTTCTAGATCAATGATATAAATATCATCTCTAGACGTAAAAATATACTCTTTCATTTTAGGATTCCATCTTTTTGTTTGATGCCCAAAATGAACTCCAGCTTCTAATAAATAACTCATAGAAACTACTGCCATAAATAAAATCCCTCCTTCGTTTTTCTTCTTGATATTTCTAAATTCTTACACTCAATCCAGAGCACTCGCAAGAACAATCCATATCAATGTTTATTTCGCATTTACAGCAATTCCAATTCTATCAAATATTATGCCAATTTACAAGTGTTTTAGACAAATTT
>CAZEMQ010000065.1:0-5549 GCA_964513435.1 uncultured Muribaculaceae bacterium | reverse complement strand
AATATAACAAATTTGAATCAAATTATCAATAGCAAATTTTTTAAAAAAGCCTTTGATAATCTTGTTTTTTTAGAGTTAACGCATAGGCAACTTCAGAAGCATTATCCTTAGTTATTTTTGGGCTATTTGCAAGTCCATCATAAACATCTGCAATATGAGTTTTATCCTTAGGTCGATAATCAGCAGAAGTTTCAATCTCAGTATCGTAAAAAGGTACTCGAGCAACTTTTTCTTTCATATAGTGCACCCAAGCATCACGTGAAGTAGAATGCGATCCTAAAATTTCCTCTCTTGTACTTTGACCATACACTTCAATCATATAGTAATGCCAAGTAGCCATAATATCTCGCAAGTAATCTAGGGCTGCTTCCATAGATAAATCATCAATTTTTACAGGTTCATCTACTACAGTATGAATCTTATTTTCAGGGCTAGTGTCTAAATGGTCATATAGATAATGTACCATTGGTACTACTTTAGCACCAGTTTCTTTAGCAACCTTCCACACACCAGACCAAAAATCGAGTAATAATCGATCTGGCACTTTATCCCATACTCCTTCTGGAAAAATGAGAGCATCAGCACCATACTCCATTGCTTTTACTGTTTTCGCAATTGAAGCCTGAGTGCTTTCTTTAACTTTACGATTACACATCGCTACTCCATTTAAATATGCAAGTATACCATCTATAGTATTATAAAATTGAGGCAAACTTCCAAACAATATATAAGCATGTCTTTGTGCTGCCAAAATCGATGCTAAAACATCATCCTTAAAAGCATGGTTCGGAGCCCAAATAACTGGTTCATCGGGCAAAATTATTCCTTTATCAGCAGGAACTAACTTTGTATCATCGTATTTTTCAGGATTTTTTAAAAAATCTCTATTTTCAATAATTTGAGGATTTTTTAAAAATTTTGGTCCTAAAGCACTTATAAGAGGATGCAATGCTCTTCGCCATTTAACACCATACTCAGTTATTGTTGAATCAACATCAGGATCTAATAAATACCCTAATTTATTTGCTAATATAAAAAATAGCCAAGAAGGATCACCATCCCCGATTAAATCGTGGATATTTGAAATATTTCCCTCTTGCCTTATTAATATTTTTTCTATTTGATTTTCTCTAAACCCCATAATACTATCCCCATTCACGCATTATTATAATATATAGTATCGCTATAAGCAAGTAAAACTTTTATTCTAGTATTCCTTTTATTCTTCTTACTCCCGCTGAAGAAGACTCTTCTTTTATAATTTTAAATGTTCCAAGTTCACTTGTATTATTTACATGTGGTCCACCACAAACTTCTTTGGAAAAATCTCCGATAGAATATACCTTAACTACACTACCGTATTTATCTTCAAAAGTTCCATGAGCACCCATTTTCTTTGCATCTTCATAAGACATTTCTTCCATTATCACTGGAATACCCTCTTGAATCTTTTCATTAACAATTCGCATTAGCTCATTTTTTTCTTCTTCAGTCATTTTATGATCTAAATTAAAATCAAATCTAATTCTTTCGCTAGTAATATTACATCCTTTTTGAATTATCTCAGCTCCATACATTTGTTGCAAAGTTGCTAACATTAGATGGGCTAAAGTATGATATTTTGTAGATTCATAAGATGTATCTGCCAAACCACCTTTAAATGAACCAGCATCGATAGTCCGAGATTTCTCTTGATGTTCTTTAAACTTTTCGTTAAAACCAGTTACATCAACTTTTAAATTGTTTTCCCGAGCTAGTTCTTCAGTCATTTCTAATGGAAAACCAAATGTATCAAAAAGCTTAAAAGCATCTTCTCCACTTATTACATCACCATCTAGATGTTTGATTACTTTATAAAATAATTTTTCTCCATCTTTAATAGTCTTGCCAAACTTAATTTCCTCTTTGGTTAATTCATTAAAAATAAATTCTTTATTCTTAGTTAGTTCTTTATAAAAATAACCATAATCAGCAATAACTACTTCTGCTAATGAAGCCAAGACAGATTCGTTATAACCTAATTTTCGCAAGTGTCTAATAGCTCTTCTTATTAATCTTCTTAATACATAACCAGCTCCAATATTAGATGGAACTATGCCATGATCATCCCCTAAAATAAAGGTGGCAGTTCTAATATGATCCATAATAATACGGAAACTAGTTAAATTATCATCATATTTTTGATTAGTAAACTCTTCAATTTTTTGTTTTAAATTTTGAAATACATCTGTATCATAAACTGATTCATAACCATTTAATACAGCAATAGTTCTTTCAAGTCCCATACCAGTATCAACATTTTGTTGCTTTAATTTGGTCAAATTTCCTTCTTCATCACGGTAATATTCCATAAATACATCATTCCATATTTCAAGGTATTTGCCACAATCACAAGCAGGAGAACAATCCTTACTACATAATGGTTTTCCTGTATCATAAAACATTTCTGTATCTGGTCCACATGGTCCTATACCACTACCTAAAATCCAAAAATTATTTTCTTTTGGTAAGTAAAACAAATGGTCTTCACTAACCCCAAGACTTCGCCATATATTGTAAGACTCTTCGTCTCTCGGAGCACTCTCATCTCCTGCAAAACAAGTAAAATATAATTTTTCTTTAGGAATATTTAAGTAATCTGGACTAGTTAAAAACTCATAACTCATCTTTATAGCTTCACTTTTAAAATAGTCCCCTAAAGACCAATTGCCAAGCATTTCAAAAAATGTTAAATGTGATGCATCTCCAACCTCATCAATATCACTTGTTCTAATACATTTTTGAACGTCACAAAGACGATTACCAGCTGGATGCTTTTCTCCTAGAAGATAAGGAACTAAAGGATGCATTCCCGCTGTTGTAAACAAAACTGTTGGATCATTTTCAGGTACAATCGACGATGAGGGAATTATCGTATGATTATGCTTGCGAAAAAAGTTTAAATAAGCATCACGCAATTCCTTACTTGTTAGTTGTTTCATTTTCAATTTCCTCCAAATATTTAAATACTTTATCCTTTAATATGTTTATATCATCATTAGCAAATGTATAATCAAATTCATCATAATTTTCTAAAGCTGTTTCCGTTATGTGTGTTTGTTGTTCAATAGTCAACTTACTTTTAGCAAATTGATTTACAACCAAAATACTATATACTTCATCATAGTTTTCTTTCATTTCCTCAAATTCTTCTGGCATACGAGCATCACTAATAATTAATACATCTATTCCTGCTAGTTCATAAATATTTACATCTTCAATCATTCTTTTAGTAAAGAAATACTTGTCATAAGCTCGTATTTTTGAACCAAATTGTTGTAAAAAATCTCGAGGTTTATTTTGAGTTATGCCATCCCAATCTGTAAGTTCTTTAGCAAACTCTTTTAAATATTTACTATACTCAGTTATAACACATTTTTTAAGTTTATAAATATAAAACTCATTTATAAATTTAGCAACTTCTCCTTTTCCACTACCACTTTTTCCCCCAACTACAAATATCTTCATATATACCTCCTTATTATAAACAAAAAGGATAATACCAAGGAGTCATTTATGACGGTACCATCCTTTTTTTAACTTTATTATCTTAACGCGATTAACGATTAATCTAAAGAAGTAGCATCGAGTAACATTTTTATCAGTTTCCACCACCCACTGACTCTCTAGGAAAAAACTTTTTTACTCGACTTCTTCCCTCAAGCAATTACAAAATAATAATAACATACTAAAATTTATTCTTCAACTACTTCTGGTGTTTTTTCTTGAAATAATGCAAACTTTTTGATTAGAAAACGCCATATTACTTTAAATATTGACATGATTGGCACTGCCACAATCATACCAACAATTCCAAAGAAATGACCAAAAATCAAAAGACCACAGATAATAGTTACTGGATGCAATTTAGTTGCTTTACTCATTACTATCGGTTGAAGAATATAGCTTTCAACTAATTGAACGATGATAGCAATTATTAATACCCCAATACCAACTAAGGTACTTTGAGTAAAAGCTACAATTGTAGCAACTGCTGTCCCAATATAAGGTCCAATGTAAGGAATAAGGTCAGTTATACCGCAAAAAAGCCCAAAGAGTAATGCTGATTTTAAACCAATAATTGAAAATCCTATTGTATCACAAATAAATACCATACAAGCTACTAATAAAGTACCATTGACACTTTTGCGAACTTCTCTTCCTATATTTTCTAACAAGTTAGCAATTTCCATCTGATGTCTTTGAGGAATTAATTTGAGTAACCAAGTTGTAATATTATCAAAGTCAAATAACATATAAAGACCTATGATAAGCCCAAAGAAAATTGTTCCTATAGCACTGAATAAGTTAGACATAGCACTAACAATCATTGTTGGAATACTACTAGAAATACTGTTCCCATAAGTGGTAATACCATTTAATATGCTAGTTTTAATATTTTCAATACCATCTACTTCAATATTAGCAAATATATTATTGATAAATCCCGTTATATCATTCATAATTCCTGGCAAGGAACTAAGCAAATCATTTAATTCATTATATATTATAGGAATAAATATTCTAAAGAATACTATTAAAAAGGCAATAAATATAATATAGACTATAATCGATGCCAAAATTCTTGACATACCATTTTTAGTCATACGAGTTACTAAAGGAGCAAATAGCCAAGCAATTATAAAACCTATAAATAAAGGCGAAATAACACTTAAAACATTCCCAATAAAGCGAAATACTCCTACTTCCCTAAGTAATATTACCGCAACTAAAATAATACTAATTATTAAAACTATAAATAGTAATTTTAAAATATTTTTACTTAAATAAATTATTTCATTTAATCCATCAGTATCAATATTATTCTTTTTCCTAAACATAATAACCTCTCAATTAATATTATAGTACATTTTTAACTAATTATGGTTTATTTTAGTAATTTTTGGCATTATTTTACATAAAAAGCAACCTTCTAGGCTGCTTTATCACGTATTAATTCTTGTTTTTCTTCTAATTTCTTTTCTTCGTTGTGCCATTCAATTAAATAAACCATGAATTTTCTTTGTAATAAATAAGGAACTTCAAACAAAATATTACAAGCTGCAAAGACATCACCAGATTGCAAAGCTCTTTTAAATTGAGCTACAATTTCTTCATCTGATTCTATTGCTCCAAATTTATTAAATATTTTATTGCGTGCATCTTTATCGGCGATTTTTTCTTTTAAAAACGCATCAATTCTAAAATCACCACAAAATGTTCTATCAATAACGGGAATCGGGTTATGTTTTTGATTGTCTTCAACAACCATTGTTCCGTTTATATATCTTTCATCAGCAATATTAGCTCTTTTAATCGCATCAAGTATTTCTGATTGGGAAAAATACATTGTAAACGTATCCAACTCCGCTAAAGTATTCGGAGAATAACCATTAGCAATATCTAATTTTGAAATATCGATTAAAACATAATCCCCAGGTCTATGCATAAGAGCTAAGAAATGTTTTTGTACTTCCGGCGTTTTCATAAATTCCTCCCTTTTTTAAAAT
>CAZEMQ010000064.1:0-5643 GCA_964513435.1 uncultured Muribaculaceae bacterium | reverse complement strand
AAAAAGAGATTTAAAGCATTACTAAGGGCTTTAAATCTCTTTTATCTACTTGATAGATTGCTATGTCTTTATTTTTATATGTAAATATTACTTTATCTTTTATATTAAAGTTATTAGGGATACTACTACCATTGGAAACTTTTTTTATTAAAGTATCATCTAAAGGTATTATTGGATAATTAAGAAACTCTTTGATATTTAAAAGTTTATAATTATTATTTTTTATATCTTCAATAGTATAAGCACTATCAATATTAAAATTACCTTGACTAATACGAGTTAAACTAGACATTGTTCCAATAACATTTAATTTAGCACATATATCTTGAATTAGAGAACGAATATAAGTTCCTTTAGATACTTTAGTTTTAAATGTTATTGTATCATTTGAAAAAGATATTAGTTCTAAAGAATAGATAGATACTCTTCTTTTAGGGCGGATTACCTCTTTATTTTCACGAGCATATTCATATAATTTTTTTCCATTTATTTTTACAGCAGAATAGATTGGAACTTGTTGATTATAGGCTTTTGGAAAGTTATCAAATACTTCTTTAATTGCATCTAAAGATAAAGATTTATTTTCTTTGCATATAATTGCTCCGGTTATATCATCAGTATCGGTTTTTATACCTAGCTTAATCTCTGCAATATATTCTTTATCATAAGATGTTATTAAATCAACTAATTTAGTATACTTGCCAATTAGACAAACAAGAACCCCAGTTGCAATGGGGTCTAAAGTTCCTGTATGACCAATCTTTTTAGTAGCAAAGATGTGATTTAGTTCATTAACTACATCTCTACTAGTTAGTCTAGTTGGTTTGTTTACGACTACGAGTGCATCCATCTGAATTACTCCTTGTTGAATCTATAGAGATTTCAAAAACCACAGTTCTATATTGTGATGTAATGCGATTCGGTTCTTTCATTGGTGAAAGACCAATACCTAAAGCCATATTCATTTCATCAACAACATTAGGAACTTCCCAACTAATTGTAGAAAAGCCTAAGTCTCGACCATATTCTTTTAAATAAGAAATAATTTCCTCAACAATTTCACGTTTTTCTCCATAATCTTTATATTTTGAAAATACTATTTCTGGTATATGAATAATACCTTCAGGTTGAAACGTAATTCTAGCAAATGCTGAAATAGGTCCATCTTCTTCCATATGAATTGCAAATGTTATGTTTTCATCTTGCAAAGACATGAATGCATCACATGATCTTTTTAAAGACCTATCCATTAAATCCATCTTAGACCATTTTTCTACATCAGTTGTAAATGTAGGACGAAGACGTGGTATACTACCATACATTCTACGAAAGAAAGGATGATACGCTCTTAAAACAAACTCTTCATGTGCTTTTAATTCTTCAATTTTCGTAATAATATCAACCATTTTTTAAACCTCCCTTAAATTAATTAAATGAATTAATAATATCATCTATTTTTTTACCATATTCTATTGATTCATCATAAATAAACTTTATTTCTGGTGTATGTCTAATATCAATTCTTTTGCTTAATTCACCACGAATATATGGTGCTGCTTCATTTAGTTCATGTTCTAATGCTTTTTTCTCTAAATCAGAAAGCGATGTAAAATAAACTTTACAAAAACCTAAATCACTAGTTAAGTTACAACCAGTAATTGTAACTGTTTTTAATAGTTCATCCTTTGCTTCATTAGCTAATATATCACTAATTATTCTAGCTATATCACTTTCAATTCTTTTAATTTTATAATTAGGCATGTGGCACCTCCACTAACTCATAACACTCGATGATATCGCCTTCTTTAAAATCATTAAATTTTTCTAAAGTAATACCACATTCATAACCTTTTTTAACTTCCTTTACAGTATCTTTTTCTCTTTGTAAGGAAGCTACAACATCATCACTAGCAATAATTATTCCATCACGAATAACTCTCGCCAAGGCACTGTTTTTAACAATTCCATCGACAATATAAGAACCTGCAATATTTCCAATCTTAGAAAACTTAAATATTTTTCTTATTTCTGCACTACCTAATAATTTTTCTTCAAAGACTGGATCTAACATTCCATTAATGGCAGCTTCAACATCCTCGATTAATTTATAAATGATTGTGTAAAGCCGAATATCGACATTCTTTTCTTTCGCTAATTCTTTAGTATTATTACCTGCTACAACATTAAACCCAATAATAATAGCATTTGATGCAGTTGCTAATATAACATCTGATTCAGTTATTGCTCCAATACCACTGCGAATTACGTTAACTTTAACATCTTTTGTAGTTACTTTTTCTAAAGCATTTTTGACTGCTTCTTCTGAACCACGAACATCTGCTTTTAAAATAATATTTATCTCTTTATTTCCAGCATCAACAGCTGCAAATAAATCATCTAAAGAAACTGTCCTTTTTCTTCCTTCGTTTCTTTTAACTGCAGCTTCTCTTTTACTAGCAATTTGTTTAGCTTCGCTTTCAGTTTCAAAAGCCATAAATTTATCTCCAGCAGATGGATTTTGACTCAATCCAGTAATTTCTACTGGTGTTGATGGACCCGCAAAAGCTATCGATTCTCCACGATCATTTTTCATAGTTCGAACCTTAGCATAACTAGTTCCAACAACAACAGGGTCGCCGATTCTAAGGGTTCCGTTTTGAATTAAGAAAGATGCTATTCCACCGACATTTTTATCTAAACGTGATTCAATTACAGCACCAATTGCATAACGGTTAGGATTTGCTTTAAGTTCATTTATTTCTGCAATAGTTAAAATTGTTTCTAGCAAAAGATCAACACCCTCACCAGTTACAGCAGAAATGTTAATAAATGGTACATCCCCACCCCATACTTCTGGTGTAATTCCAGCTTCATTCATTTCTGTTAAAACACGGTCAATATTTGCATCAGGTTTATCAATTTTGTTTACTGCAACAATTATTGGTACATTTGCACTCTTAGCGTGGTCAATTGCTTCTTTAGTTTGTGGTTTTACCCCATCATCTGCTGCAACAATTAGTATAACTATATCAGTTACACTAGCCCCCCGAGCACGCATTTCTGTAAAAGCAGCATGCCCTGGAGTATCAATAAATGTTATCAATTCATCATTATATTTGGTTTGATAAGCCCCAATATGTTGAGTTATACCACCAAATTCTTTGTCAACTACATGAGAATTTCTAATATAATCAAGTAATGTAGTTTTACCATGGTCAACATGCCCCATAATTGTAACAATAGGTGGTCTTTTAACTAAATCTTCTGGAGCATCAACAATTTCATATTCTTCAAAATTAGCAACATCTTGTGTTTCTTCTCTTTTTAAAACCTTATGATAATCAAGAGCAACTATTTCAGCATTTTCAAAATCAATTGATTGGTTAACACTAAGCATAAGACCTAATTGCATTAATTTCTTTATAATCTCTGTATTACTTACTCCTAAAGAGGTTGCTAAATCTCCAACTGTCATATCATTTTTATAAATGACAATCGATTCATCAGTAACATTACTCATCAGTTTATTTTTATGCTTGTACATTTCTTTTCTTAAGACATTAAATTCATTTTTGCTATTATTAGAATCTCTTTTCTTAAGTTTTTGCTTATAATTACTAGTTTTCATTTCTTTATCAAATGTACTAGAAGTTAAGATTTCATCGACTTTATCATCGATTTGTTCATCTTCTTCAAAAGTTATTTCTTCATCAGTGCTTATTAAATTAATAGTATTATCTAACATGATAATATCATCATCAGATAATTCATCGTTGGCATTTTTAACGCTTATTCCTAACTCTGAACATTTCTTTAATATTTCTGCTACTGATAAATTGACATCTTTTGCATAATCACTTACGGTCATGTTATCACTATCCTTTCCTTGTTTTTATTTTATCATATTTTCCAACTCACTAAATATCTCATCTGGAACTTCTGTTTCTAAAACTTTATTCAACATTTTAGATTTTTGAGCTTTTTTAATAACTTCTAAATCCCTTTTTAAATAAGCTCCCCGTCCATTACTTTTACCACTTTCATCTATTATTATATTACCTTCTGGAGTTCTTACTACTCTTATCAACTCTTTTTTAGGCAATTTTTCTTTTGTTACAACGCAACTACGCATTGGAATCTTTTTTTGCTTCATTAACTATTACCTGCTTTGTTTATCTCTTCCATTGTTTTAATATCTAAGTGATATCTAGTAAGTTTACTAGCTAATTTAATATTTATTCCTTTTTTACCAATTGCTTGAGATAAATTTTCTTCATTGACTACTACCAAAGCTTCTTTTTTCTCTTCATCTGTAATACTTACTATTACATCTTTAGCAGGAGTCATAGCACTTTTAATAAATTCAACTGGGTCAGGGTTATATAAAATTATATCCACTCTTTCACCATTTAATTCTTTTAGTATCCCTGCAATTCTAGTTCCTTTTTCACCAATACAAGCTCCGATTGGGTCGATTTTTTCGTTGATAGAATAAACCGCTACTTTACTTTTTATGCCTGGTTCTCTAACCACCATTTGTAATACTACCGTTCCGTTTGCTACTTCAGGAATTTCATGTTCAAACAATCTTTTTACAAAACCATAGTTTCGACGAGACAATTTAATAACTGGTCCTTTAGGTCCATTATCAACTTTGGTTACATAAACTTTAATATTAGATCCCATAACGATTTGTTCACCAGGAATAGTATCTTTTTTAGGAAGAATTCCTCTAGTTCTACCTAAATCGATATAGTAATTGTTTTGATCTTCTAAAGCTACCATACCAATCATTAATTCATCTTGTTTATCAGCAAATTCATCGATAATACTTGCTTTTTCAGCTTCACGAATTTTTTGCATAACTACTTGCTTAGCTGTTCCCGCTGCAACTCGACCAAAGTCTGCTGGAGTAACTTCTTTTTCAATTGTTTCTCCAACTTTGATGCCTGGAACTATTTTCTCAGCATCTTCAAGAAGTATTTGAGCATCACGATTAATGCTTGGTTCAATCTTCTTTACATTGCCTTCTTCATCTACTTCTTCGCTACCTTCATCATATTCAGAAACTACTACTAAATATGAAAACACTCTGATTTCTCCAGTATCGCGGTTGATATCAACTCGAACATTGGTTTTGGAATTAAAATTTTTTTTGTATGCTGTTTGAAGTGCTAGTTGTAGAGCTTCAAACACAACATCTGGACTAATATTTTTTTCTGCCACTAATGTATTTAGGGCTTTAATTAGTTCTTCACTATTCATTATTACCTCTCTCCTTACTTACTACATCTATTATAAACTTTTCATTAGTTATTTTAGCTTTATCAACAATACTATCGATAGCGTTAGTAGCTTGAACAATCATTTCGATATCGATACCTCCGATTTTATCCAAAGTAATTGTTAGGAAATTATAATTTCCTTTGCATTCATAAGTTACATCATCGACGATTATTCCATCATTATCTAAAGTTGTTTGTAATTCATTTTTTAATTTTGTTAACTTTTCTTGCATAATAGCCTCCATAACTAATAATAAAAGTGGGATTTTCTGCCCACTTAAAATTGCACTTATATTATAGCATAAATTATCAGGAAATAAAAGGAAAAGTTAAATTTCCTTTTAAATAAGGTGAAATG
>CAZEMQ010000063.1:0-5667 GCA_964513435.1 uncultured Muribaculaceae bacterium | reverse complement strand
TTATCCTGGACATATGGCTAGGACTAAGAGAGAATTAAAAGAACGTATGAGTTTAATTGATTGCATATATGAAGTAATCGATGCAAGAATACCATCATCATCGAAGATAAAAGATATTGATGATATTATTAGGAATAAACCGCGAATATTAATTGTCAATAAAATAGATTTATGTGATATTTCAGTTACTCAAAAATGGATTAAATACTATGAGGATATGGGGTATTTAGTTGTAACTTGTGATCTAACAAATAATAAAGATTATAAAAAGGTTGTTGAAGCTACAAAGAAGTTAATGGCTCCGATTCAAGAAAAGAGAATTTCTCAAGGATTAAAAGCTAAAGAAATAAAAGTAGGTGTAGTAGGCATACCTAATGTTGGAAAAAGTACACTCATCAATCAATTGGCGGGGAAGAAAGTTACGCAAACTGGGAATAAACCTGGAATTACCAAACAAGTAAATTGGCTTAAAACTAATGTTGGATTAATGTTACTAGATACTCCAGGCATCTTGTGGCCGAAAATTGAAGATAATGAAGAAGCTTTTTCTCTAGCTGCGACTTGTGCAATTAAAACAGAAGTTTTAAATATTACTGATATTGGAGGATATATAGTTTCATTTTTGAAAAATAATTATCCAGAAATATTAAAAAAACGGTATAATATTGAAGTGAGTGAAGATATTACTCAAATATTCCTAGCGATTGCTAAAAATATCGGAGCAATAAAAAATGAGGAAATAGATTATGAAAAAGTATGCTTACGCATATATAATGATGTAGTAAGTGGTTCTATAAAGGGAGTAACATTTGACAGATGGAAGAAGACTTATTAAAATATGAAAGGGAATTATATAATCAAGGATATAAATTAATTGCAGGAACTGATGAGGTTGGACGAGGACCTTTGGTTGGACCAGTAGTTGCTGCAGCAGTTATTCTTCCCGAAAATTATTTTCTTGAGGGTTTAACTGATTCTAAAAAAATAAGTGAGAAAAAAAGAAATAAGTTTTATGATATAATTAAAAAAGATGCCATTAGTTATGGTATTGGAATAGTTGATGCCCAAGTTATAGATGAGATAAACATCTATGAAGCATCACGTTTAGCTATGGAAAAAGCTATTGCAGATTTGAAAGTTAAACCTGATTTTATATTGAGTGATGCTATGCCTCTTCCTTATGAAAACAGTAAAGCTATTATTCATGGTGATGCTTTATCATTGTCGATTGCTGCAGCTAGTGTAATTGCTAAAGTAACTAGGGATGCGATGATGTATGAACTTGATAAAGAGCATCCAGAATATGATTTTAAATCTCATAAGGGTTATCCAACAAAAAAACATCTTGAAAATCTAAAAAAATATGGTATATTAGATAATTATAGGCTTAGTTATAAACCTGTAAAAGAAATTTTAGAAAAGAGGTCCAATGAAAAAACTATTAAACAATAATTTAATCAAGAATTTTTTATTAATTTTGCTTTTTACCAATTTTTTAGAAATAACCTTTAGGTTGATATGTGGTACATCAGTTTTTGAAGTTGCTTATTTAAGAATATTTTTAGGATTGGTATTTATTTCTTTAATTATTAGTTTTATTCTTTCTTGGAGTAATAAAACTTGTAGTAAAGTATTGATAATTCTTTTTAGTTTTATTTTTACTTTTTATGCATTTTTACAATTAGGATTCAATAACTTTATTGGAGTTTATATGTCATTTAATACCTCTAGTCAACTTGGAGCAGTGACATCTTATGTAAAGGAATTCTTATTATCATTTTTAGGGAAATTTTATTTCATTTTTATTCCTTTTATATTATTAGTATTGTATTATGTATTTTTGGATAAATATACAGAAAGAAAAATGAATAAAAAGTTCATGTTAAAATCAACAATTAAATATGAGCCTGGCATTAGAATAATTTCTACTGTTTTAGCACTATTTGTAATTGGTTTTGTTTATAATGAAACTTTAACCGCTGATTTTATGCAAAACGAATTACAAACGGTTAGTAACGAAGATTTATTTAACTATCCAAGTGTTCCTAGTTTGGTAATCAATCAGTTCGGAGTAATTGGTTTTGGTCTGTTAGATATAAAATCGTTATATGTTGATGAACCTGATGCTTATGTTTATGAATATGATAATGATGAAACTTTAGGGTATGAAACTAATAGAACTTTTGATGATACTTTGTGGGAAGAATTAATTAGTGAAGAAGATGATGAAATTCTTAACACTATCAATAATTATTTAATTAATAATACAATTACTGATTATAATGAATTTACGGGAATTTTTGAAGGTAAAAATTTGATAGTTATTATGATGGAGTCTGTTAATGATATAATTATTAATGAAGAACTTTATCCAAATTTTTATAAGCTATATAGTGAGGGGATATCTTTTACTAATAATTATTCTCCGAGGAATAGTTGTGCAACTGGTAATAATGAATTTAGTGCAATGACTAGTTTGTATTCGATTCAAAATAATTGTACTGCTAATGTGTATCGTAATAATACTTATTCAACTGCAATTTTTAATTTGTTTAATGCTGCTGGATATAATACGTTAAGTATGCATGATTATACTGAAGCTTATTATTATCGTAGTATAATTCATCCTAATATGGGAAGTAATGCTTATTATGGGGTACAAGATTTAGGAATATCTTATTATAATCAATATGTTAATTGGGCAAGTGATGAGGATTTTATGACTGCTGCTATGGATATTACTTTAAATGATACTAGTGAACCATTTATGTTGTGGTTAACAACTGTATCTACTCATCAACCATATAGTGTATCTAGTGTTGAAGGGGATAAATATTTGAGTTTGACTGAAGATACAGATTATCCTATGGATTTGCGAAGATATATGTCAAAGTTAAAGACTTTAGATAATGCTTTAGGAATTTTACTTGAACGTTTAGAAGAAGCAGATATCTTAGATGATACAGTAATAGTTTTATTCGGAGATCATTATCCTTATGGGCTTAAAGATTCGACGATAAATTATGTGCTTGATTATGATTTAGAAGATTATGAAAATGAAAGAGTACCATTTGTTATTTATAATAGTGAAATAGCTGCTATGGAAGTGGATAAATATACTTCATATATTAATATTACTCCAACATTAGCTAATATGTTTAATCTCGATTATGATCCAAGATTGTATATGGGTAGTGATATATTTGATGAAAATTATTGGGATTTAGTAGTATTTGCTGATGGTTCTTGGAAAAATGATTTGCTTTATTACAATGCTGGTACTAGTGAGGTTACTTATTATACTGATGAAATTGTTAGTACTGAAGATATAATTAGTATTAATAATCGTATTACTGCTAAAATGCAGATGAGTGCTTTGATAATTCAAAATAACTACTATGAATACTTAATGGAATCTTTAGAACTCTTAGCTCAAGCAAAAAGCACCTATGCAGGAGTTACAAATGAAGAGGATGAAGATTCAGAAAATTTGATGGGAGGATAAATGAAAAACTTAGTTATTGTGGAATCACCTGCTAAATGTAAGACAATTGAAAAATATTTAGGGAGTGATTATACGGTAGTATCAAGTAAAGGTCACATAAGAGATTTAGCTACAACTGGTAAGTTTGGACTTGGAGTTGATGTAAATGATGATTTTAAACCAAATTATGTGATTATTAAGGGAAAGACTAAAGATGTTAATGCCTTAAAAAAAGAAGTAAAAAGTGCAGATATGGTTTATCTAGCAACTGACCCAGACCGAGAAGGAGAAACTATTTCTTGGCATATTTTTGATGAAATAAAGATACCAGAAGAAAAATATAAGAGAGTTGTTTTTAATGAAATTACGAAAGATGTAGTTAAAAACGCAATTGATAATCCTGGTAAAATTGACATGAATTTGGTTAAAAGTGGAGAAACAAGACGGATTCTTGATAGAATTATCGGATTTCGGCTTTCAAAACTTATGCAAAGGAAAACTGGGGGAAAATCAGCTGGACGAGTGCAAAGTGTTGCTTTAAAGTTAATCGTCGATAGAGAAAGAGAAATAAGGGCGTTTGTTCCTCGAGAATATTGGACAATTGAAGCTGATTTTTCTTCGTTTAAAGCTATTTTAGAAAAATATCATGGTAAAGAAATAGAAATACCAAATGAAGTAGCTGCAGATGAGATATTAGATAAATTATCACGTTCTTTTAAGATTGAGTCAGTTACAGAAAAAGAGAAAAATAAATCTGCTCGGGAAGTGTTTAAAACATCAACTTTGCAACAACTTGCATCTTCAAAGTTGAATTTTGCACCTTCAAAGACTATGAAAATTGCTCAGCAACTTTATGAAGGGATAGATTTAGGTAGTGAAACAGTAGGTTTAATTACTTACATGCGTACTGATTCAGTTAGAGTATCGGAGTCTTTTGTTGCTGAGACTTATAATTATATCAAGGGAAATTATGGAGAAGATTATATTGGCTCTGTTAAAAAAGGAAAGAAAAATGAAACGATGCAAGATGCTCATGAGGGTATAAGACCAACGAGTATAATGCGTACACCAGATTCAGTAAAGACTTATTTATCCAATGATGAATATAAATTATATCGTCTTATTTATATTAGAGCTTTAGCATCACTTATGAAAGATGCTAAGACATTAGCAACAACAGTTATACTAGAAAATAATGGCTATACATTTAAAGCTACAGGTAGTGTTCTTAAGTTTGATGGATATTTGAAAGTTTATCAAGAATATGAAGATAGTGAAGATGTAGTACTTCCAGACTTTAAAAATTATAAATCAGATGTAATTACTGCTGATAAAATTGATAAAATTCAACATTTTACTAAACCAGCTCCAAGATATACTGAAAGTAGTTTAATTAAAGAAATGGAATCTTTGGGTATTGGAAGACCTAGTACCTATGCTACAATTGTGGGAACAATTAAAGATAGAGGATATGTTGTATTAAAAGATAAAAAGTTTGAACCAACAGAAATTGGGGAAGAAACAACTGATAAATTACAAGAATTCTTTAGTGATATTGTTAATGTGGAATACACAGCTAATATGGAACATGATTTAGATGAAATTGCAGAAGCTAAAAAAGACAACATTCAAATTTTACATGAGTTTTATGATGCTTTTGAACCATTAGTTGAAAAAGCTTTTAAAGAAATGGAGAAGACTGCTGCACCAACAACGGGAGAAATATGTCCAGAATGTGGGGGAGATTTAGTTGTGCGTAAAGGAAAATACGGGGAATTTGTAGCTTGTGGCAACTACCCATCTTGTAAATATATAAAAAAGGAAAAGAAAGATGTTGTTGAAGTTTGCAAGTGTCCTAAATGTGATAAGGGAACGATTGTTGAAAGAAAGACTAAAAAAGGTAAAGTTTTCTATGGTTGTAATAATTATCCAAAGTGCAATTATGCCCTTTGGTATAAGCCAACTGGAGATGTTTGCCCTAAATGCGGCGAATTACTTGTAGATAAAAATGATAATGTTATTTGTTTAAACTGTGATGAAAACAAATAATAAAACTATACTATAAACTCACCGATTATATCGAAAATCGCTGAGTTTTTATTTGCTATAAAGACAAAAAATAAGAAGTTGTATCTAAACTATAACCTCCTTTTCCATCTAAATCTAGATATAGACATTTAGAG
>CAZEMQ010000062.1:0-5703 GCA_964513435.1 uncultured Muribaculaceae bacterium | reverse complement strand
ATTAAGAGTATCAAAAAAAATGTTTAAACGCAACAAAATTTCGCAATTTTATGCGAAATTTTATATCATTTGACTTTTTTCTTTATTTGTTTGACTTTTTTTGACATCTAATTACTTTAAAATAAGTATTTTTAGATAACAATTGCTATTAAAGTGTTAGATCCTTTATTTACAATTTTTGTAACAGTCTCTTTTAATTTATAACGAGTATTATCCGGCATCATACTTAGTTTAGCTTGAATACCCTCTTGAACTATAGTTTCTAAACTACGACCAAAGATCTCACTTTTCCAAATATTAGATGCATCGGTTTCATAATCGTGCATTAAATGATTAATCAATTCTTTTGACTGAACTTCACTACCTATTATTGGTTCAAATGTTGATTCAACATCAACTTTAATCATATGGATACTAGAAGCAATTGCTTTAAGCTTAACACCATATCTATTTCCTTGTTTCACTAATTCTGGGGTTTCCAATTTTAATTCATTCAAAGTTGGATAGACAATTCCATAACCAGTATTCTTTGCCATCTTTACAGCAGAACGAAGAGATTCCATTTCTTCTTTGGCTATAGAATATGAAGCAAATATCTTCAATAATCCTGCTTTAGTTGTTATCATATCTCCCATTATTGATTTTAATGTTTCATTATAAAGCTCATTTGTACTCTCTAAATTTATTGTAACCGTTCCTGTTGCAGCATCCAATTCACTTATATAAGAATTAGATATATAAGGAGAATCAGTAAAATGATTTAAAATTGATTCAATATCTTTGACTTTTTCAACAGATATAACACTCTCTTTTATTTTATCTATATAATGTAATTTTATTTCATGGTTATTAGGTAAAACGTGAACCCATTCAGGAATGGATACTTTAATATCTAAAACTGGGAATTCATAAAGAGCTGTTTTTAAAATATTCATTATTTCCACTTCATTCATGAGTTCAGCACTTATAGGTATTACTGGTACTTCATATGTATCACTTAAGGTTTGGGCTAAATTTCTAGTTTCTGTATTAGTTGGATGAATGCTATTTAAAATCAAGATAAAAGGTTTTCCAATGTTTTTAAGTTCATTAACCACCTTTTCTTCGGCTTCAATATAAGAATTCCGTTTGATTTCTCCAAAAGACCCATCCGTTGTTACCACAATACCAATTGTTGCATGGTCTTTAATTACCTTTTCAGTTCCTATTTCAGCTGCTTCCACAAATGGGATAGCATCTTCAAACCACGGACTTTTAACCATTCGTGGATTTCCATCTTCATCAACAAATCCGTTAGCATCCGGAATAACATATCCGACACAATCTACTAATTTAATGCTAGTTTCAAATTCACCAACTTTAATAGTTGCACCGTTACTTGGAACAAATTTAGGTTCGGTTGTCATAATTGTCTTACCCTGTGCACTTTGAGGTATTTCATCAAGACAACGCTTTTTTTCGTATTCATCTGCAATATTAGGAACAACTAAATTTTCAATAAATCGTTTTATAAATGTAGATTTTCCAGTCCTAACAGCTCCGACTACTCCTAAATATATTTCTCCGTTACCCCGCTTTGCTATAGAAGATATAATTTTTTCTTTTTCCATAACTCACCATCTTTCGTTAATCTAATTAATGGTATGAGCTTTTAATAAATATTATTACATAAATTCATAAAAAAAAGAGTGTTTCGGGATAAATATGCATATCGGTTGATATACTGCCTCTCCCTCACGATGTATAATTTGTTTTTCTTTCATGGCTTAATTTTCTCCTTTCCTTATTATAACTTTTTATTTATAATCTATAGCCAACAACAAAAATCTAACACTCTTCACTACTAAATATGACAAAAATTACAAAATCATCTGAATCTACAAATAATAAGTAGCAATCTAAAAATTAACATAAATCATTCATCAAGCGAAATTGACACTCCCGCCATACCATCATATAAGTTATGAACGCTAGTTGCAAAATTCAATACACCGCCGAGTCCATTATGACTTATTGTGTAAGCTTGTGATTGAGCTAATGTGACGTTGGTAACAGCATGTTGATAAGTCCCATATGCTACAGCATTGGTAGAAGTTGTTATTACATTAGCACTGATGTCTGTTTCAAAATATGATGCCCCATCAACTAAATTCATAGAAATCCCGAAGCCTGTTCCATCTTTTCTGATGTTAGTACCATTTGCTGAATAATCGACATAATCATATGTTCCATTTTTCCAATAAACCTGCGTTCCATCTTGAGTACCATCAACTACATAGCCGTTTTCTATCCGCATTGCTGTTACATCATAAGACTTTGTTGCTGGAGTAACTAACCATTGAGTGTATACCATTACGCTGTGTGTATTTCCTCCGATGTAATTATCAATTATTTGAATTTTTTTATAAGTTGTTTGGTGATATGTCCCAAGAGTTGATACTCCGTTCATGTAACTTTCCATCAAAGTATCAAACAAATCTGGATCAACTTCTGAATAAATATAGGTATCATTAACTGTTTTAGTAACTTCATATAATTTACTAGAAACATTTAAATCACCATTTGCTAATTCTTCTAGTTCTTCCTCACTCATTATTGATAGTCTCGCTTCAGAAAATATTTCTCTTAATTTAGAATACTCTTCATCTGTTATTGCTTTAACATTTCCTACATAACACAAGGCTACAATTATTATGAAAGTAAAAACTACTTTCAAATTTCTCATTTACTAAACTACCCTCCTTTCCCTGTCCACAATCAGAATAGCAAGCAATGTAATATTTTGGCAATAGAAAATCGTGAGAGTTGTAACTCCACGATTAGAGAATCACTGATATTTCCTGATATTCAGCTAAAATATAGTCAATTTCATTTTGATATTTTTTACAATTTCCTACTTTACATTTCATCTCATTTTGGATAATAAAGAGTTTAAACTTATCAATAATCTCATTATCATCGTTATAAGATTCAAAATATATTCTGTCTTTTTTAATGTAATAATATAAATTCTCTTCAATGTCAGAATAATTTTTCTTAACAATTAAAAGGTTCATATTATCAGAAAATATAATTTGTTTATCTTCTAAATTTTTAATATAAATGTCATCTACTCCATCATACTCATAACCTAAATCTTTTAATTTATTATTATCTATTTCATTTTCTTCTGAATCATTTTCAATATGGAAAACATTAGCTTGATATGTTTGATAAGTCGCAACAACATTTAAATTTTTATAACTTTTCTGAGTTTCAGTCTCATTACCAGAATCCAAAAAAAGTTTATAATCCAAATTGTAGTCATAATTGACATTATAATTAGAATATATAAATTTATTATTACTAAAATCTTCTTTAAAACTAATCAAAGCGTTATATACGTATTCATTATCATCATTGTCATAAATGGTTATAGTCAAGTACATATTTTGAGTTAGTGCTTTAATTACATCAGGTTCTAACACATCTGGATAGCCCGTCAATTCTTCTAAAATAATATCATCTAATGTATTCGAATCATAAATGGTAACTTCATCACCATTTACTAAAATGTATAATTTCAAATTTAAAACATAATCTTCAATATCTACATTAACTAATTCTATATTATCTATTATTAAAATATTTTTAACTTTGCTCTTTACAAAAAATCCACTACCAATTTTAATTTCATCACTATCATAATTTAACACAAAAACATTTAATGAATTATAATTATTTATGAAATATACTAACAACAAAAGAAATACAATTATAAACAATATCTTAATAAAGTTATTAAATATGTGTTTCTTAAATTTAGATAAAAAACGCAATATATTATTAAAATAGTCTTTCATTGTATGTTTTTCTAATACTAATGAATTAGCTGATACACCTAGTTCTTGGCATATAATTCTTATGTTATGCAAGTCAGGTACTGTTAAACCATTCTCCCATTTAGAGATGGTTCTATCTGATACTTGAATCTTTTCCGCTAAAGCTTTTTGCGTTAGATTCCTTTTCATCCTTAGTTTAGTAATATACTTCGCAAAACTATATTCTTTTACATTAATTTCTTTTTTATTGTTTTTCATAACCATATTTTCACCGTAACCATAATACCATAAATATTAGGATATTTCATTATTTTTTTTAAAAAACAATTTATTATTGACAGTTTCATACGTTTTTCTTTATAATATGTCATATATTTAAAAGACAGGTGACAAAATGAATTTATTAAAAACGCATTATACATATAATAAATACCTCGATGAGCTTTTAAAAAATCAAAATCTTACATCATCTCCGTTGTTGCAAGATATCTTTTCTAGAAAAGATTATGATAACCTTTTAAGAAATGTTTTGAATGTTATAAAAGAAAATCCTTATGCTAGTATTACAACATTAAGACTTAAATTATTTCAACAAAGTGGTTTAAAAGAAATAATAGATGATTTTGTAAATTTAAGTCAAAAAACTCCAGGAGTTATATTAGATTTTGGTACATTCAAAACAAGAGATACTGTTTTATGTGGAAATTGTCAAGAATATGTTATGGAAAATGGTATTTTGGTTCCTGCACCAAAACCAATTGAACAAGATACTATTTTTGATTTAGCATCGACATCTAAATTATTTACTGCAATAAGTATTTTAAAATTAGATGAAATGGGTTTGATTGATGTCTTTGACCCTATTACTAAATATGTTCCGGAATTTAAAAATTTAGATGATGTTACTATCTATGATTTATTAAAGTTTAGAATTATGATTGTAACTGATAAGAGAGTTGATAGTGCTAAAAACAAAGAAGAAGCTGAACAAATACTATTTACCGTACATAAAAAAGATGATCAAAATTTTAGTAATGCTTATACAGATATGGGAGCAATGGTACTACGTTATGTTGTAGAAAAAGTAAGCAAAATGCCATTTACCTCTTTTGTTGAAGCAACTATTTTAAATCCAGTTGGGATGAAAGATACTCACTTAAATGTTCCAGAAGAAAAACTTCATCGTGTAGCAAATGAAAATTATTCAACAATTATTAATAGTGATGGATTAGATTACACGAGATATGATAATGTTCCTGGCACTCCTCATGATGCTAAATCATTAGCTATCGGAGCATTAGAAGGAATCGCTCCAGGACATGCAGGATTCTTTTCAACTAAAGATGATATGATAAAATTGGGTAATTCTTTAATTAAAGGAGAAGTACTAAACAAAGATTCTGTTTTGTCAATTAGTGATACTGCTACTGGTTTTAAAGATGATGATAGTTATACGAGATTTTATGGTTCATTAGTTTATTTAAAGCAACCCGACCCTGAATTTTTAAGTGTCTACCCTCCATTATCTGGTAAAGCTTTTATGTCACCAGGATTTGCAGGAACTACGCTTTGCGTTGACCCAGTAAACGAAATTACATTATTTATTGGTTCAAATAGATTACATAATAGAATTTATCAAATTCATCCTAATCAAAGAAAAAATATTCATGTTGATGAATTCAATAGAAAAACATTTACGTTACAAAATGGCGAAAAAAAAACAATATGTGAAGACTATACCGGAGCCAAGGAAGTAATGGTAAAATTAGCTTTAGACTTATCTTTGCAATATCAATTATTAGAAAAGCTAAGACCAACTGATAGGGAATTACATTTGATAAGAGAATTAAATAAAAATACTAGATAAAACTTTATTACAATA
>CAZEMQ010000061.1:2332-5825 GCA_964513435.1 uncultured Muribaculaceae bacterium | reverse complement strand
TTCATGATTCAATAGCTACTAATGGAATAGCATGTGTTATTCGGAAGACGCCAGCCAAAATCCGTCTTAATAAAGATAAGTTAATTAATGAACAATATATTACTGAAGATTTGCATGATTTTCTAATGACTTGTGTTGAGGGGCATTGTAACATAATTGTTAGCGGAGAAACTGGTAGTGGTAAAACAGAACTTGTTAAATACCTAGCTAGTCATACTAAAGAAAATGAAAAGATAATAACTATTGAAGATACACTAGAACTGCACTTAGATAGGATATTTCCTCATCGGGATATAGTAGCAATGAAAACTAATAATATAGCTTCTTATTCTGATGTTCTAGTAACTTGTATGCGACAAAACCCAAGGTGGATTTTACTATCCGAAGTTCGTTCTGCGGAAGCAGTTACTGCAGTAAGAAACTCGATATCATCAGGACACAATATTATTTCAACTATTCACTCCGATAGGGCGTTTAATATTCCAATGCGGATGTATAGTTTGCTAGAAAGTAGTCAAGATGTAGAGCAGTTTTTAAATTCAATTCATAGATATGTTCAACTAGGTATCCATGTTAAAGGGTATTTAAGTAAGGAATTAGGTCGTTTTCAAAGAGAAATTATTGAAGTTGTTGAATTTTATGTAGATGAAAATAATGAAGCTAAGGCTAATATTATTTTCAAAAAAAGTTTAGATGGAAAATATTCATTTAATAATCCAACTAAATACTTGATAGATTATCTTGGTATTCAGGGTGTTGAAATGAAAAGTGATTACTTTGAACGTTCGAAAGGTTCTTTAGAAGAAGATGTACCTGTAGGAAATACAGCTGATATGGTTAGTGTTGAAAGTTTATAATAAAAAGGAGTGAAGATAATGGGAGCTTTTACTGAATTAATTATCTTGATAATTATTGCTTTATTCGTAGTAATATATCGTAGAAATCCCGGAGAAAATGTTTATAAGTTTGTGGCAGGTAATGCTACAAAGGTTTATGAAAAATATGCTCCGTATTCTTTTAAAATGGTACGCGAAAAAGCTGTTGAGTTGGGACAAGAATACAATGCTCGTCAGTATGTTACTCAAATAGTTTTGTTCGGCGGTATTGCAGCTATGATAGGTTACTATTACTTTTATAGTATTATTATAGCAATAATTTATGGAGTTATTGCTGTAGCATTTATTCCGTATCTAGCTTATTTGCGATGTCAAAGAATTTATAGTGAATATATTTTCGAACAAATTCAAACTTATACAACAAACGTTATAATGGAATTTAATACAACGCAAAGTTTTGTCAAGTCTCTTGAAGGAGTTAGAGATTCAGGAATACTTGAAAATCCAGTTTTAGAAGATGTTAAAAAGATGATAGATATGTCTTATCAAAATGGTACAATTGATGAATCAATACAATATTTTAATGATAAATATCCATATTATATGGTAAAAAATATGCACCAATTATTCTTGCAGATTACTAAAGAAGGTGCTAGGGATTCTGGTCAAGCTTTAGAAAATATGTCAATGGATATTGATGCCTTGGTTGAAGGTGTTTATCGAGACCAAATGGATAGGAAAAACTTCCATAGTCGATTTATTAGATTTGGTTTAATTTTATACTTGCTAGTAGTAGTATTGCGATATATGTTAGGAGAAGAAAACTATATTGTCTTAATTGAAATATTTTATGTTCAGATAATACTTCATGCAGTAGTTATAATTAATGCTTTCTTCTTGTTAACTGGTGAAAAATACTATAATGAAGATGTGGGGGTTGAATAATGCAAATAGAAATTATTATAATTGCTATCATAGTATTTCTGATCATGACTCTAGGAGGACAAATCAACATTAATCAAATGATTAGTGACAATCAATTGCTTTTCATGCGTTTGAAAGAAAGTGATTGGGATTTCTTAGTTCGAGCTAGATATGGCAGTAATATTAATCCTGATTTATTGTTCAATAAAAGAATTAGAAATGCACTGATTGTTATGGTATTAGCATTTATGTTTATGATTCAAGATTTAAATGCTGTTAAGGTACTTATAATTGTAGTTATTGGAATATTTATATTTAAAATGCCTTATAGTGATATTAAAAAGTTTTATGCACAACATATGCACCATATTGATGCTATGTTACCACATTATTTGAAAAACTTGGAAATTTTGATTCAACACTATACAGTTCCAGTAGCAATTGGTAAATCGATGGATGATGCTCCAGAGATATTTAAAGAAGGTTTACAAGAAATGATAGATGCCATAAATTCTGGAGATGATACAATTGAACCTTATATGGAATTTGCTCGTAAGTATCCAGTAAGGGATTCCATGCGAATGATGAGACTTTTATATCGTCTTAGTTTAGGTCGTCAGGAAAGAAAACAAGAACAAATTCTAACGTTTTCTCGTTCAATTTCTAGTTTACAACAAAAAGCGAGAGAAACAAGATATAAAAATCGTTTGGAAAAGATGGAAAATAAGACAATGAGTATGCTTATTACAACTGGTATTGGTGTAATGATTTTGCTTATTTTAGCGGTTGTTCAATTGATGAGTACAACATAAGTGTAAATTACGTGAGAAATAATTGATATTTATAAAAAATTATTGTATAATAAAAATATATAATTAAGGAGGGAAAAATTTTATGAAAGAAGCGACTGGAGAGTTAAATATGACTGTTGTAACAGTAGTTGCAATTGCAGCGGTAGCAGCATTTTTCTATGCATTTGTTTGGCCTTATATTCAAACAAGTATCGAAAGGAATACTTATTGTGCATCAGCTCAATGTAGTTATTGCGACGATGAAGAATGTGAATGTGTTGCTTATGACTCTGACGGAGAAGTTGTTTGGGAAGGTACTTGTACTTTAACAAATAGTGATTAGGCAGACGTTAATATGACAAAAGAAAAGAGGTAATATGAATGAAAGAGGCAACCGGGGAAGTAAATATGGCAGCTGTTGTTGCAATAGCTATAGGTATCTTGGGTGTCTTTTTTTTCAGTTTTGTCTGGCCAATACTCGATAATAATTTTGAGAGAACTTCACAATGTAGCAAGGCAGCTTGTGATTGTAGTGATTTAGAAGAGGAAAATGGGGTTTTGTACTGTACTAAATGTACGATTGATGGAGAGCCTGTTGATGGTATGAAATGTGTATATAAAGGATAGTGATATAAATGAAAGAAGCAGTTAGTGTAACAACTATATTTCAAATTGTAATATTGTTCATTCTATTATTTACGGCGATTATGTGTTTAACAATCAATAATTCAAATGCTTTTGGTGTAAAAGATTCGCTTATAAACATAATTGAAATGAATGAGGGGAATTACTTAAATTCCGATGGTACTCTAAGCGATGATATTGTTGATGAATTACAGAATGCTGCGTATAGAAATACTGGAGTTTGTGATGATGAGTACACAGGTTATGCTAGAAATGGAGAACAAGTAAGTAGTGGAGATAGAGCATCTGTTTGTATAA
>CAZEMQ010000061.1:0-2232 GCA_964513435.1 uncultured Muribaculaceae bacterium | reverse complement strand
GTAATACGACAAGTATATAATTTTCAAACTAAAGGAGAAACTAAAATAATTTATACTAAAATAAGTTAAAAAGGAGCTAAGAAATGAGAGAAGTTAGTGGGTCTACTTGGGTATTTCAATTAATGATTATATTTATTCTTATTTTTGCATGCTTTTTAACATTAGTACTTAGTTATTCTAAGGCGTATCGAGTAAAGAATCAGGTGCTGACGATTATTGAAAAATATGAAGGTGTTACATCGACATCTGAAGATATAATTAACAATTATCTACGAGGAGAGTCATATTTGACTAAGGGGACTTGTCCTGAAGGTTGGTATGGAGTAGATATTAATGGTAGTGGCTATACTATATCCAATGGAAATACTAGTTTCAGTTATTGTTTTCAAGAAGGAACTAGTAGTTCAGGTTTAGTTTATTATGATATCATGATATTTTATAGATTTTATCTCCCTATATTTGGAGAGATAATGGTATTTACAGTTAATGGGACAACCAGTGAATTTATAGGTAGTACTACTAGGTACTAGAAAGGGGCTATTTTATGAATGTTATTATTTCTAATAAATATCAAGCTTTACTTGCTAGTATAGATATCGATGTAATTAAAAGCATTAATGGTGAGTTTACAGTTGATGAATTGATAGCTCAGTTTTCAAATTTTTATTTTAATAAAATGATAATTGATATTACTGCAATAAAAGGATATCAAGATATAAATGTTATTCAAAATTTATCAGTTAATTTTGACATGTCTAAAGTTATTCTTTTATTAGATGATTCGGAGACGGTTAATTCTCCAGTTTATATATCGCAGTTAGTATCAATGGGTATATACAATTTTGCTACTAATGTAAATGTTATTAAGTTTTTGATTGATAACCCGAATACTTATAAAGATGTTGCGGGTTATCACAATATTAGTGGTTTTAAAAAGCCAACTCTTAATGAACATTCTGTTGATACAACTAAAGGTAAAATTGGTCAAAAAATTATTGGTGTTAAAGATGTAACTGCTCATGCTGGTGCAACAACACTAGTTTATTTATTAAAAATACATTTAGAAAACAATTATAAAGTTAAAGCTGTTGAAGTTGATGGTAATGACTTTATTTATTTTAATGATAGTAACTTAGAAACTGTAACTAGTATTACATTTAATGATTTTTTAACCCAAAATATTGATTGTGATGTTATATTAGTTGATTTAAATGATAGTTCTGTTGAAAGTTACTGTCATGATGTTATTTATTTAATCGAACCAGGTAGAATTCAATTAAATAAGCTTATTAGAGAAGATAGTGAAATATTTGAAAAGTTACAGAATAAAAAGATAGTTTTAAATCGTAGTATTTTAGATGAAAAAGATGTCTTAGAATTTGAAAAAGAAAGTGGAAGTAAAGTATTTTATAACTTACCTAACTTAGATGATAAAATCGATAATCAACCAATAGTAAAAGACTTTTTGTCTTCATTAGGTTTCAGTAGAGTTGAAAGTGGAGGTAGTGGTTCGGGATTATTTAGTATTTTTAAATAATTTCTTTGATCAAAGGTGAGGTTAATATGGATTTTTGTAATAAAACAGCAAGTATTTGGCAAGTTGTAGGATATGCCTTATATATATTAAAGATTGTTATTCCGATAATTTTAATAATTTTAGGAATGATTGATTTTGCTAGAGCAGCTTTATCTAGTGATGAAAAGATGATTAAGGATGCGGCTTTTAAGTTGGCTAAACGTTTAGTAGCTGCTGTAATAATATTTTTTATACCAACATTGATTGATGTTGCGTTCGATTTGGTCGGAGGATTTTCAGGCAGTATAAAAACAGATTATGAAAAATGTGTAGTTTGTTTAACTTCTCCGAATGGAAACTGTGATACAAGCTACAATGGTAATATGTTTGAGTAAGAGTTTTTACATTAAATATGCCTAAATTATTGACAATAGAGCTTATTTAAGGTAAAATAAAACTAAGAAAAAGAGAGGAGTGCTAGAAAATGGAAAGTGTTAATAATTTTTGTACAGAAACATCTAATATATGGCGTACTATTGGATATTTCTTAACAGTTTTTAAAATAGTAATACCAATAATATTGATAATTTTGGGGATGATTGATTTAGGAAAGGCAGTAGTTCAAAGTGATGAAAAAGCAATTTCTAAATCTGCAAAAGCTTTGGCGATGCGTATTGTAGCTGCTGTTTGTATTTTCTTTATACCAACAGTCATTG
>CAZEMQ010000060.1:0-6005 GCA_964513435.1 uncultured Muribaculaceae bacterium | reverse complement strand
TATGTCGAAAAATGTGATAAACTTAAATTGCTTAATAGATTATATGGAAAGTAATTGACACCAATATCTGTTAAATGAATTATTTTTAATTTATTTTGGGTGTCCTAGTTGTATTTTTACATAGTTACTTTATGACGATTGGTTATTTTAACTTTATCGTTTTATCCTTGATACCTTCGGGTCTTATCCCTATTAAGTACATGCATGTGAAGAGAGAAACTTCGTGGTAAGTGCACTTTGTTTAGTGACTGATTCAAAGTGTAATCTAAACTAGAAATAGCATCTTGTCAATGCTATTTTTTTTGTTTGAAAAAGAAATTTTTTCTCTTGCTTTTATGGTCATCTTATAAATGAAGATTTTAATCAGGTCGATTACTTTCTCCCCAATCACATAATTTATCTAATATTGGCATTAATGATTTTCCTTTATCTGATAAAGTATATTCAACTTTCGGAGGAATTTCAGAGTATTCTTTTCTTATAATTAGATTGCTATTTTCTAATTCTTTTAAATTAGTTGTTAATGTTTTAAAAGAAATAGGATCTAAAAATCTCTTCAATTCATTATATCTAAATGGACCATAAAAAGATAAAGCATATAAAATGGGTAATTTATATTTACCAGAAATTAAAGACATACTATAAGCAAATCCAGTTTCTTCAAAATCAATTCCTTTACTAATACATTTAGTCATTTTACACTCTCCTTTAGGTAAGTACTACACAAAAATATTATATCAATATATAATTTAATTGTAAATTACAGAAAGGAGAAAAATCAAATGAAAGTAATTGATTTAAAAGATTATGAAGAAATAGTTAGTGTGGCTAATCTTTACTTAGAAAGTTGCCAAAAAGGAGAAAGCTCTATTATGAAACCTGCATTTCATGAAAATGCTACAATTAATGGGGATCCTATTCAAACTCTTTTTGATGGAGTAGATGAAGCTGGAGCAACAGACTCAACTGGTAGAATAGATATTTTAGATGTTGTTAATGATATAGCAGTTATTAGAATAACTATGGAAAATTACTGTGGTGCGGATTATGTTGATTTCCATATGCTAAGAAAGTTTGATGATGGTTGGAAAATAGTTGCTAAGATATTCACCGATAATAAGTGATTTATTTCTTAGTATTTTGAGCTAAACACATATTATGTTTGGCTTTTTTATTAAGTATATTGATATCTATTACCGAGTTCAACATTTTGGTTTTTCTTTAAGTGATATTTTTTCCCAACTGGGTATATGGATTTTAATTGGTGTGGTTATTTCTTTATTTAGCAAAAATAGAAAATATACGATGATAAATGTATTTTTATTTTCTATCGGTATGCTTATAACTTATTACATTACTGCAGAATTAACTAACTCTATTTATGGTTGGAAATTTATTAAGGGGTGGACTTTGTTTGCTTGTCTTTCTCCGATATTTGCTTACTTAGTAACTCTTACCAAAGAAAAAGGGATATTATCATTTATAATAAAGATAGGTATATTGCTTGTATATATTATAACTAATATGATTTTTTTTGGTGGACCTCGTATTTATGATATAGTATTTATATTAATGTTAATTTATTTGTTACGTTTGCCATAAACAAATTGTGTTTTTAATTGGATAAATTCTTGTTTTATGATATTATAGTTATGGTGGTTTTAGATGAAAGATAATAATAAAGTATTATATATAATTATTTTTGTTTGTGTAGTGTTGGTTATAGGTTTATGTGTATTTTTGATTGTTAATTATGATAAAGAAGAAATTACTGATGCTCAAAGGTTTAAACGAGATTTTGAGCAATACAATGGTTTAACTTATGAAGATACTGGGGATTTGGTAATAGATGTTAGTATTCCTGAAGATAATCCTTTTGTTTATAAAACTGGTAAAGAAATATTGGAAATATTGGAAAGTGAAGATGCCTATGTTTTGTTTGGTTATTCAGCTTGTCCTTTAACTAGAGCTGCAATTGAAACATTGATTGAAGTTCTTCAAGACCAAAATATTACAACGGTCTATTATGTCGATATCAAAGATATTCGTGATGAATACACTTATAGTGGAAATATTATTCCTGATCGTACAAAAGAGGGGACAGAGGCGTATTATAATTTACTTGAATTTTTTAAAGGTTATTTAAGTACATATTATATATCTGATGAAAGTGGTTTTTATCTATTTGATACTGGAGTGACAAGGCTTAATTCACCGACGTTTGCAGTAGTATCTAATGGAGAAGTTATTGGTTTTCATGAAGAGTTAGTGGAAAGTTATGACTATACTAATCGTGAACTTACTGATGAAGAAAAGGAAGAATTGAAGGAACTATATTTAACAGTTATTTTGGGTGAGGCTTAATTAAGTTGAAATTCCTGGATTTGTTCTTGTTATGTTTTATTAAATATAGTATAATTTAAACAGAGAATGAAATGGGATGGTAAAATGTCAAGAAAGAAAGTTGTTATTGTTGATGAAGAATTAAAACCGACGGTTTTGTATACTAAAAAACGAAAAAAAGGAAGTGTTCTTTGGATATTTATAATATTCGCTATTTTTATTGCTGTAGTATATTATTTGCCAGAAATAGTTGTGTATGTAAATGATTATGTAAATCCTGATACTTCTTCAACTGTAAATCTTGGTAATGCATCAACTGATGATGAGGAGGAGGAAGAGGAAGAAGTAGTTGAAGTAGAAGAGTATCAGATAACTGCTGATTTACAAATTGAGATGGAAAATTTTACTTTGACTAATTTTGCAATAGCAAATGATCAGATAAGTTTTACGATTACAAATACAAGTACTGATATAATTGATTTTTCAGAATATGACTACTTTATGAATTTATATAATGCTAATAATACTTTGGTTCAAAGAATAATGATTAGCGATATAACTGTTGTTGGTGGAGGAACAATGAATGTTACATATGATTTAACTAGTAGCGATATAACAATGTTTACATTTATTGAAATACCACAAGATAGTTATCCTGCTCATGTAGTAGAAGCTGATGAAAATGGTTATGCAGTTCTTACTTGTACTAAAAATTATGAAACGGTAAATTATTCACTAAGCAATAATGCCGCGTATACTATTGAAGATATTTACACAGTAGCAGCAACTGATGCTAATTATGCAACTCTTTATAGTATGTATCAAGCATTAGCTATGACTTATGATGCTATTGGAGGAATAGATTCAAGTGTTACGGTTGAAGATAACTTATTGGTATTTAGAACAGTTATTAGTTTAAATACTGTTGATGAAAGTTCATTTAACAATATAATATACTATCCACTTAATACTGATGCTAGGATTATTAGTTTTGAATTAGAAGCAAACGGCTATACATGTAATTAAAGGAGCAGCTTATGAATTTACACATCAATGATTTTGAAGGACCATTAGATTTACTACTTCATTTAGTAAAGACAGCTAAGATGGATATATATGAAATAGATACAAAATATATTATCGATAAATATTTAGAATTTATCGACTCTATTGATAAAAATGATTTAGATAATGCAAGTGAATATTTGGTTATGGCTGCAGAATTAATTCACTTAAAGAGTAGACTTTTATTAAATTTAGATGATGATTCTAATGATGATAATTCTGAATTTAGCATTAATAGTGAAGAAGATTTAAAAAATAAATTGATTGAATATGAAAAATATCAAAATGTTACTACTGTTTTTAAAGAATTAGAAGAAAAGAGAAATGAGTTTTTTACTAAGACACCGGAAAATTTACGGGATTTTATTGATAAAGAAAATCATCTTGAAGGTTCTATAGATGCTGAGTTATTGAAAGAAGCTTTGATAGAACTACAAAAAAGAATGATGTATCAAAAACCAATAAATACTAAAATAACTAGAAAAGAACTTAATGTGGAAGAGAGAAAATCTTATATAAGGGATTTTTTAAATACGAGGAGCAAAGTAAAGTTTACGGAACTTTTTGAAGATTATTCTCGAGAAGTAGTAGTTGTAACTTTCTTATCGATACTTGATATGTGTAAAAATAGTGAGATAAAACTAAGTCAAAAGGAAAATTTTGGAGAAATATTAATAGAAAGAGTGTAATAATATGAATAAAAAAGCGATATTAGAGGGTTTACTTTTTGTTGTTGGTGATGAAGGAATTACTTTAGATAATATTTGTGAAATCATGATGATTAAGAAAAAAGAAGCTCAAGAATTATTGAAAACTCTAAGAGAAGATTATAATAAAGATGATCGAGGAATTAGAATTAGTTTTATTGGTGAAGCTTTTAAACTTACAACTAAACAAGAACATAAAGAATATTATCAAAAGTTAATTACTACTAGAGGAACTAATACTCTAAGTCAAGCTGCATTAGAAACGTTAGCAATAATTGCTTATAATCAACCAATTACTAGAGTAGAAGTAGATGAACTTCGAGGTATTTCTAGTATTAATATGATTAGAAAATTAATGGCTAAGGATTTGATTAAAATAAATGGTAAAAGTAGCTTGCCAGGAAGACCTAATTTATATCGAACTACTAGTGAATTTTTAGATTATTTCGGTTTAGCTACTCTTGGAGATTTACCAGAACTTCCAAATGTTGTAGATAATACTAGTGATGAACAAGAATTATTTACATCTATCTATAAAGAGGATATAAATGAAGTTAGCTGATATCAATAATGATTTATCAAATATAAAAAAAGAAAAATTTAATAGAGATGAATTGTCTTTTGGAAATATAGAAAATATCGTTTTTGAAAACTGTATCTTTGAAGATATAGTTTTTAAAGATTCTGTTTTTGATAAGGTAGTATTTAAAACTTGCCAATTTAATTCTTGTGTATTTGATACAACTTTTATGAAGAATACAGAGTTTAAAGATTCTAAATTTATCAATGTTAGTTTTAGTGAGTCTAAATTTTTAAGAGTGCTATTTGATGATTCTTTAATCATTAGTATTAATTTAAATATGTGTACTATGACAGATAGTAAATTTAATATATGTAAGATTGATGAATTAGTTTTAGTTGGTAATGATTTAAAAAATGTTGATTTCGCTAATTCTAAAATTGCTATATTAGAGATTCATAAGCCTGTTAATAACGAAGATATATATTTATATAGCTCTAAATTTAATCAAATACTCGGAGATATAAAGAATTTACAAGGATTTTACATATCTTTGGAACAAATTTTACATATAACTTCAATGTTGGGAATAAACTTACATGAATGAGTCATATTATTTAATGGGTGATAATATTGACTTTGAAAAAAATAAAAATGATTAATGTTTTTGTTTTCTTTGCATTATCTTTTTTATGGCATTTCATGTATGATTGGTTTCCTAACTTTTTTACTTCAATATTTTTTCCAGTTAATGAATCTATTTGGGAACATATGAAAATTATTTTTGGAGTTATAGTTTTTGGTTCCATCATTAGTATATTTTTGATGAATAAATTTAAAATTAAATATAATAATTTTTATGTTGAAGTTATTACTAAAGCAGTTGTGGGAGTAGTATTTTATTTATTAGTTTTTGTTCCTCTTTATTTGTTAATCGGGGAAAATATGTTTATTTCAATATTTTTGATGTTATTGACTTATGCTGTTTGTGAATTAATCGGGTATAAAATACTTAGTTATCAAGAAATGAATATTAAAGTATTGCCGATTGTTTTGTTAGTACTTAGTTATATTTTGTTTGCATTACTTACTTATTATCCACCATACAACTTTTTATTCTTTGATGAAATTAAATTAATTTATGGTATTCCTGAATAATTTGTAAAAAAAAGTACAATTTTTAAAATTATATGGTATAATTGATTTAAGCCTGTATGGCGGAATTGGTAGACGCGATAGACTCAAAATCTATTTTCAGTAATGGAGTTCCAGTTCGAGTCTGGATACAGGCACCATTGAGAAATCTGTTCGAAAAGCACGAACTTTTGATAGAAATCAATCAGAAATGATTGGTTTTTTCGTTTATATGA
>CAZEMQ010000059.1:0-6206 GCA_964513435.1 uncultured Muribaculaceae bacterium | reverse complement strand
TTTATTTTTATCTTCTATATTCGATAAATTCCTCTTTTAATAATCCTGTTATACATTCATCAACATATTCATTCGTTGCTAAGCATAAAAACTTTTTTCTTCTTAATCCTTCATATTTATATCCTAGTTTTTCTTGCATTTTTTTCGATTTCTCGTTATTTAGGAAATATCCATTTTCAATTCTTCTTAGTCCAAGTGTATTAAAACAATATTTTATTTTTGTACTAAAAGCTTCCGTACCATATCCATTCTTCTGATATTTTTCATTTAACCATATTCCACCCCCAGCAGTTCCATCTTTTTTATTTATGTTTGTAATTTCTGTACCTCCGATTACTTTATTATCTTTTTTCAATATTATTGCTAATGATATTTCAACTTCTTCATTTTGATATTTGGATCTCTCAATAAAATTTTTAGCATCATTTATAGTATAAGGATATGGAACTCCTGCCATCCATTTAGAAACATTTATATTATTTAATCCTTCAACTAAATCATTAACATCTTCATCTTCCCACTTTCTTAATATTAGCCTTTCACTTTCTATCAACATATATAATCACTCCTATAAGTTACTTTATTGTGCTAATTATATCATTAAAACAAACAATAATCTATATCTATTGAAGAATATTATTAGGTATTATTTATTTTTTTGGTAACAAATATTCCTTTATGTAGTTAAAATAAAAGGAATTACCAACATAACCAATATATAAACTATAACTATTATTACTATATCCTTCTTATGACTTTTTTAGCTTCCATATATTTATTTCTTCAAACATAATCAAAACTCTTAGACTAATAAAGATAAACAAGTTATAATTTCCAAAAATTAGCAAATATTATAAATGGTGATGCTATGAATAAAATAGTTACAAAGATAAAAAATGAATTTAGTAAAACACCAGATTTAATTATTAGAAATATCGATATCAATATTTTTAATACATTATATATAATTTATTTAGAAACTGTTAGTAGCAGTGATAAAGTAAATGATTATATTTTAAAAAACTTAGTTAATAATAAAGAGAAAATTAATAAAAGTACTTTATCTTCCTTTTTAGCTGGACCTAATATCATAAATATTAAAAATACTGATAAAATAGAATATTATCTTACTAATGGTTTTACTATAATTATTTTAGGAACTAAAATTTTGGCTATTGAAACTAGAGCAGATATAAATAGAAGTATATCTAATTCTGATGTTGAAGCTTCAATTAATGGACCAAAAGATGCTTTTACAGAAAATTACCAAATAAATATCGGTTTAATTAAACGACGATTAAAATCACATAAATTAAAAATTGAAAATCGAGTTATAGGAAGAAGAAGTTGTACTCAAGTGGGTATTTTATATTTTGAAGATATAGCTGATAAAGAAATGATTGATGAAGTAATAAAGAAAATAGATGATATAGATATCGATGGAATAATTGATTCTACATCCTTAGGTTTTTTAATGGCTGGAGAAAATAATGTCTTTCCTACTTTTTTGCAAACAGAAAGACCAGATAATGTTGCAACTGCACTTTTAGAAGGAAAAATAGCTATTGTTATAGATACTACTCCCTTTGTTTTAATAATACCAACATTTTTTATCGATTTTATAAATCCTAATATCGACAACTACTCGAAAAGCCAAAATGTCAATTTCATTAAAATTTTGCGAATTTTTGCCTACTTTTTGTCAATGACTGCTCCTGCTATTTATATTGCCATAATGAATTATAATCAAGAAACGATACCTACTAATTTATTGATAGACTTTGCTATACAACGAAACGGAGTTCCCTTTCCTACTGTTGTTGAAGTCTTGCTCATGCTTGGAGTATGTGAAATATTAAGAGAAAGTGACTTGCGTTTTCCTTCTAATTATGGCTCTGCTATTTCAATTCTAGGAGCCATCGTTTTAGGAGAAGCTTCAGTATCAGCTGGTATTGCTTCACCAATAACTATCATAGTTATTGCCATAACTTTTATATCCAGTCTAACATTTAGCAACGTTGAAATTAATAGCTCTTTGCGTTTTTTTAGATTTATATTTATTTTACTGGCAGGTTTTTTTGGTTTATATGGAATAACTTTAGGATTATTTTTCTTCCTCATCTATACTACCAACATATCTAGCTTTGGTAAACCATATTTTGCTCCATTTGCTCCATTTAATAAAGTTTATTTTCAAAACAAAGTCTATAAAAAACCAATTTATAAAAATACTAAACGTAGTACTTTATTTAGTCATAAAAATATTTTTAAACAAAAGGATAAGGAACGCTGATGAAAAAGATTATTTTAATTATATTTTTGTTTCTTTTGAGTGGATGTTATGATTATAATGAAATAAATAATCTAGCAATTGTTACTGCTATTGGAGTTGATTACCAAGATGATAAGTACTTAATAACGTTAGAAGTATTAAATGATCAAGCAGATAAAGAACCAGGGAGTATCAGTAGTTATATTAAAACTGGAAGTGATGAATCTTTAGCTAAAGCTATAGAAGATGCTGCAGATAAATTATCCGATCAAGCTAATTATACACATGTAAAATTAATGATTATTGGAGAAGATATAGTTACTGAGCACTTTGAGATGATCATCGACTTTTTCATGCGAAGCACTTATTTTCGAGAAAACTTTTATATCATTTCAGCAATTAATAGTGAACCAGAAGAATTATTAAAAAACACTAGTGAAGAAAATCCTATAGCTAGTACTGCTATTATCGATATGTTAAAAAGTCTAGATTATTCTAGTAATAGTGCGGTTTTAAAAACTTTTGATGAAGTCGTTGAAGAAATACTAGCTTTTGGCAAAGACACCTGTTTTTCAAACATTGCTTTAGATGATGAACAATTTATAATCGATGGCTTAACAATATTTGATGATTATGAATATAAAACAATCATAAGTAATTTTTACGCAACAATTTATAATATATTGACAGCAAATTTTTATCGGCCTATTTTTTCAAAAACATATGATGAAAAATATTTTTCCATTGCCATAACAGAAGGAGAAGTAAATATTGATATTGATACAAATGCTATTTCTCTAAATGGTAATTTAACAGGTAAAATAATGGATAATGAACCCAACTATTCGATTAGAAATTTAGATGTATTAGAAAAAATAAATAATGATTTTACAGACTTATTAAACGAACACTTAGAAGATTTTATCAAAATACTACAAGATAACAAAAGTGATATACTCTCTTTAGCAGAAAAATATTATCATCAAACACGTATTAAAAATAGCGAATTTTGGATAGGTTTAAAAGTAAGCAGCAATATTTCATTTTATATCAATAAAAAAGGTTTAATATACGAGGTGCAAAATGAAGATTAATAAAGGAATGCTCAATTATTTTTTAGCTCGAAGTATGTTTCTCGGCGGAGGCATATCAACCCTATTTTTATATAGTAGCAAAGATGCTTACATAGCCATAATTTTAGGTATTTTACTAGGTATAGGAATAATTTATATAATATCAAAAGTTGGTGAAAACATAAATTGTTCATTACATGAATATCTAAAGAAAAAAAGCATTTTAAATATTTTAATTCGTTTAATATTTATAATCTATATACTATATTTAGTTTTTATTTCTCTAATAATATTAGCTACTTTTTTATATTCTTATTTTCTACCATTTACTCCATCTTTGATATCTTGCTTGCCAATAGTACTTTTCGCTACTATTTTAAATCCTAAATCAACAACTAAAATCTGTTATATTGCTCAAGTATTATTAGTTTTAAGTCTAGTTTTAATATTTATTAAAACTGGGTTATTAATCAATGAGTTTGAATTTAACAATATCTTACCAATACTAAGTGTCAAACCTGTTTCTTTATTTAAAACTGCTGGGTTATTTGCCATTCTTTCAACTGCTCCATTTTTAACAACTATCGATGAACAAATATCATTTAAGGATAATTTAAAATATTATTCACTGAGTATGCTAACAATATTTATTGTTGTATTATCAATAATCATCGTTTTAGGAGAAATGGTCAATATCTATAGTTATCCAGAATATTCAGTATTAAGAAAAATAAGTTTATTTGATTTTATTGAAAACATAGAAAATTTTATTTCAGCAGGTTGGTTCTTTGATATATTTATTTGCCTAAGTATATTTTCTTTAAAACTTAAACAATTATTAAATGTTTCTAAGAATACAATACCATTTATAATTGTTTTAATAATACTTGTCATAGTAGATAAATTTGTTGCCAATAACTATTACAATTCAATAGCAATCTATAAAGTATATCCTCTAATATTATTAATGTTTTTAGGTATTATAATTACTTTGTTATTAATAAGAAAGAAAAACAATACCAAAAGTATTGTTAAATCCACTTAGATAAATATATTACTCTAGTAGTATATTCTTCATAATTATCAAATATTTTTAAAATAATTTTGATAATTTCTTTTAATATATCCTTAGCATCTTTCCTAATTTTAAACCTAGTCAACTGTTTTTGAACTTCTCTTCTAAACATATAGTCATCGATATACTTACTTATGACATGGTCTAATTGTTTAACAGAAGCAATATCATCAGGGTTATTGACGTCAATATCAAAAATATATTTTTGATATATTTTAATTATTTTTTCACTCATTAAATCGTCTTCATATGGCGTAAAATCCAATATTTTATAGAAATTTGGACAAAATTCTAAAATCTTCTTGTTTCTATCCATAAATTCACCCTCTATCTTATATAAATCTTACTACAAATAAAGTATTTTGTAAATACCAAAATAGTGATATAATTGTGATAATTGGAGGGGATAAATATTGGCTAAGAGAATAAAACTCAAAAAGCAAGCATATTATGTATTGATTGCTTTTGGATTATTAATTGTTTTAATTTTTGGAGGAATAGTAAAATATCGTGAATATAAATATCAACAAACATATGAATATAAGTTATTGACTCTAGGATATACTGAAGAAGAAACAACTACTCTATTAGATAATTTGAGTGATGAATATATCGAATATGTATTAGATATTGAAAAAAATAGTAATATTATAAATATTATTAATGAACAATATTATTTGAGCAAGAACTTTTATAAATATATAGATTACTTGAGTGAAAATCCTAATATGGATACTAGCAGTATAATTCGAGATATCAATGTTCATCTAGATGTAGATTTTTACGAAGAAACTTATACTACCGATACAACTAAAGATACAACAATGCTTGTCAATAAATATTATTTATTAGATGAAGATTATGCACCAGATGATTTAATAGATGTTCCTCAAACTTATTCTTGGGGAGAATTAGGATCTCAAAGAGTAAGAGAAGTCACTTATTATGCTTTTTTAGATATGTGGAATGCTGCAATGGAAGAAGGATATTATTTGATGATTAATTCCTCATATCGCTCTTATAGTGAACAAGAAGACATTTATAGTAGTTATCGCTCCTCTAGAGGTGAAGCTTATGCTGATAGTATTGCAGCTCGTCCAGGAGCTAGCGAACATCAAACAGGATTAGCAATAGATATATTTAGCAAAGATAATACCAATCGAGAAACTTTTGCTAATAGCGATGAAGCTAAGTGGTTAGCTCAAAATTCTTATAAATATGGTTTTATATTGAGATTTCCAGAAGATAAAGTAGATATCACTGGATATAATTATGAATCATGGCATTTCCGTTATGTTGGGGTAGAAATTGCAACATATATTTATGAAAATGATATTACTTTTGAAGAATACTATGCATACTTTTTGGAAGATTGATTTTTTTCAATCTTTTTTTATCACAATAAAACTCCAACCGTAAAGATTGAAGTTTTATATTACTTTCTGCGATTTAATGACTAACTTTTAGTAATTCATTAAAACAGTATATTTGGATAGAAACAATTTTTATTAACCTCTATTCCTTTTGTGAGAATTTTTAATTCCTTCTTTGATTTCATTTCTTCTTCTAACACCAGGTTTTTCATAGTGTTTTCTTTTCTTTAGTTCAGAAGGGACTCCACTACGTGCAACTTTTGCTTTAAACTTTTTTAATGCTAAATCTATATTTCCATTTTGAACCACTACTTTTGTCATTATCCAGCCCTCCCTTCTGTTAATTCGTTACTATTATATCATCAGGAACTAAGCATTTCAACACTTTTTCCAACATTTTGACTTTATTTTAG
>CAZEMQ010000058.1:0-6333 GCA_964513435.1 uncultured Muribaculaceae bacterium | reverse complement strand
AAAATGTAATTATGAAAAAAATTTATGTTGAAATAACTAATATGTGTAATTTGAATTGTGATTTTTGTATTAAAAATACACGAATAAGTAAATTTATGAGTAAAGAAGACTTTTTAATTATTTTAAAAAAATTAAAAGGGATAACTAATTACTTATACTTCCATGTTCTCGGAGAACCTTTGCTTCATCCTTTGATAAATGAATTTATTGATTTAGCTAAAGCTAATAATTATTATGTCAATATTACTACTAATGGATACTTATTAAAAAGAGTTAGTGACAATAAAAATATTAGACAAATAAATATATCTTTACATAGTTTTGACCTAAAGGCTGGTAAAACACTAGAGGAATATTTAAACGATATATTTATAAGTACTGATAAATTAAAGAAACATACCTATATCAATTATCGAATTTGGGTAAATAATTCTTTTAAAGATAGAATAGTTGCAGCTTTGGAAACAAAATATCAAAAGAGCATTAAAGGACATACTAAATTAGATAAAAATGTCTATATTGATTTTGATGAAGAATTTATATGGCCAGATGTTAATAATAATTATTATAATAAAATTGGTAAGTGTAAAGCTTTAAGTAATCATATTGGTATACTTGTAGATGGTAGCGTTGTTCCATGTTGTTTAGATAGTAAAGGTGTAATAAATTTAGGTAATATATTTAAAGAAGATATAAATAGTATCAAGGATAAAGAATTATATAAATGTATGTTACAAGGGTTTAAGGATAATAAAAAAATAGAAGAATTGTGTAGACATTGTAATTTCCGATATTAAAATATATTTATAGACAATTTATTAAATAATTGATATGATTAATACGGTGAGTAAATATGTATGAGAATATGAAAAATCATAATAAATATCTAAGTAAATATGCAACTAAAGATGATGATGCCATTTATTTAAAAGAGTGTAAAAATGACTTTAGAACTCCTTTTTTTCGAGACATAGATAGAATTATTTATACATTAGCTTTTAGTAGATATAGTGATAAAACTCAAGTATTTTCTTATAAAGATAATGACCATTTGACAAAACGAATGATTCATGTTCAATATGTTAGTAAAATTGCTAGAACTATAGGAAGAGCATTAGGGTTAAATGAAGATTTAATTGAAGCTGCTGGTTTAGGGCATGATTTGGGGCATACACCTTTTGGTCATGTTGGTGAAAACTTTTTAAATAAAATAAGCTTGGAAAATAATGAAGGATATTTCAATCATAATATTCATAGTGTTAGATTACTCATGGAAATTGAAAATTATGGACAGGGGAAAAACATTACCTTACAAACTCTTGATGCAATAATGTGCCATAATGGGGAATTGCCAGCGGAAAAATATGTTCCTGTTGCTAAAGATATGGAAAAGTTTTTGCAAGAATACAATGCTAGTTATAAAGATAAAGATGTAATAAAGAAGTTTCGTCCAATGACTTTGGAAGGTTGTGTTGTAAGAATTAGTGATTTAATTGCTTATTTAGGAAGAGATATTGAAGATGCAATGCGACTTAATATTGTAAACTTTTCAGATATACCAAAAAATATTACCAAATATCTAGGTGATAACAACCGAAGTATTGTAAATACTATAATTAGTGATGTTATAAAAAATAGTTTGGATAAAGATTATATTAAACTTAGTCCTGAGGTGTATCGAGCTATTGTTGATTTAAAAAAGTTTAATTATGAGCATATTTATCGGAAGGCATACACCAAAGAAGAATTAAATCAAATTGAGACAATGCTTAGATTTTTATTTGTAAAGTATTGTGATGATATTAAAAATAATAATCAAGAATCTAATATAGTTAAATCTTATTTAAAGAACATGAGTAAACAATATAAAAATAATACTTGTGAAAGAATTGTAATTGATTATATTGCAGGTATGACAGATGATTATTGTTTAGCGGAATATAATAAATATACAAAAAATGTTAATACTATTGATAAGGAGGAAAAATGATATATAAAACATATAATTGTAATTCTTTTAAAGTCCATACAATTAAAACCGATAGGTTTAAAACTGCTCATATGGAAATAATTTTTCGCAAAAGTGTTAAAAAAGAGGAATTATGTTCCTACGCTTTTTTGATGGATATGTTATCTGAGTCAACCAAAGATTATCCAACGCATCGTGATTTAATTGTTTATTATGAAGAATTATATAAATCTGGTGTTTATGGAATTACAGCTAGAACTGGAAATGTATTAAATTGTAATTTAATAGTTGATTTTATTAATCCTAATTTTATTGAAGAAGATGATTATTTAGAAAAAGTTATAAAGTTGCCATTTCAAATATTATTGGAACCTAATACTATAAACGATGAATTTGATTTAAAACAATTTAATATAATTAAGGAAAGGATTAAAAGAAATATTAATAGCATTAAGGATATTCCATCCAAACTAGCTTTTCGTAATGCTTTTACTATGATGGATAATAATAGTCCAACAAGTTATCCTATATTAGGAACTATTGAAGATTTAGAAAAAATAACTCCATCTTCTTTATATAAAACATATAAATCTTTCTTTAAAGAATGTGTATGTGATATATTTATCATCGGTAATATAGATATGGATGAAGTTGTTACGTTGATTAAAAAATACTTTAAGCATCGTTATATTAATAATACAAATTTAATGTTACCTGTTGATAATAAAGAACGAAAGAAAGAAATTGTTGGTAGTGATACATCTGATAATATTCAAGCTAATATGGTTATGTTATATAATTTAGTTGATTTAAATGAATTTGAAAGACATATTGTATTTCAAGTATATAATTATATCTTTGGTAATGGTGGTTTAACAAGTAAGTTATATACTAAAATTAGAGAAGAAAATAGTTTGTGTTACAGTATTAGTAGTATGTATATGAAATATGATAGATTGTTAGTTGTTCATCTAGCTTTAGAAAACGAAAATGTAAAAAAGGCAAGTACATTGATAAAAAAATGTATTAAAGAAATGATTGAAGGTAATTTTAGTGATGAAGAAATAGAAGATGCTAAATTAAATTTGATAATGTCTTTGGATATGTCGCTAGATAATAATGTATCTATTCTTAATAATTATGTTTTTAATGAATTTGATGATTTGCCAGAAATAGAGCAAAGAAAAGATATGATAAAAAAAGTTACTAAAGATGATATAATACGTGTTGCAAAAAAAATAAAACTTAATACAGTTTATGTTTTAGAAGGGAAGGGGGAAAAATAATGAAGGAAATAATTTTAGATGGATTAGATGAAAAGATTTTAGAATATACTACTAAAAGTGGTTTAAAAGTTTATATGTGGATTAATGAAAAAGTCAATGGTTGTTTTATGAGTTTATCTGTTAAATATGGTTCAATTCATACAAAATTTAAAATTAATAAAAAAGTTTATACAGTTCCAAAAGGAATAGCTCATTTTTTAGAACATATTAAGTTTAATATGAGTAATAATACCACAGCTCATGATGAATTTAAAAAGCTTGGTGGTGATGCTAATGCCTTTACGACATTTAAATATACCTCTTATATTGTTTTTGCTACTCAGAAAAAAATAGAAAACTTAAATGTTTTACTAGATTTTGTTTTTACTCCTTATTTTAACAAAAGTATAGTTAAAAAAGAAAAGGGTATTATTATTGAGGAAACAAACATGGTTAATGATGATCCTTATAGTAAAATGTTTTATGATTGTCAAAAAAATATTTTTCAAAAGTCTCAGTTTCGTGATTTAATAACTGGTGAAGTAGAGGATATTAAAAAAATTAGTTTAGAAGATATTGATTTGGTTTATAAAAATTTTTATCATCCTAAAAATATGTTTTTAACTGTTACAGGTAATTTTAATCCTTATGAAGTTATTAAAGCAATCGAAGATAATTTGAAAAGTAAGGAATTTAATGAATTTAAATTGCCAGAAATAATTAGTGATAGTGAGCCTCGTAAAGTGACTAAAGATTATAGTGAAACTGAAGTAAATATTAGTTATCCTAGAATTAAATATGCTTTAAAGATACCTATAACTCGTTTTAAAAATATTGATTCTATAAATTTAAAGTTGTATACAGAATTATTATTTAATATGAATTTTGGAGCAACTAGTAGTTTACAAAGTGAATTAGAAATTGCTAATTTGATATCACATATGGGATACTATACAGATATATATGATGATTATATAGTTGCAAGTATTACAGCTAATACTAGTTATCCTGAAGAAGTAATTAGAAGATTACAAGAAAAAATCGATGATTTACAAATAGATGAAAATGATATTGTTCGTAAGAAGAATGCTGCAATTGCTACTTTAATATTAGATTATGAAGATATAGAGCAAGTTAATATGAAGATACAAAATGATATTATTAATGAAGGATATATTGTGACTGATTTGAAAAAAAGATTGTCTAGTGTAACAAAGGAAAGCTTACAAGATGTAGCTAAATATATCAATAATGATGTTGTATCGATAAATGTTTTTAAACCACAAGAAAACCAAGAAAATTGATTCTTGGTTTTTATCTGTTGTAAAATTCAACAATAAGTTGTTCGTTAACTTCAGTGTTAAGTTCACTTCTTTCAGGAATTCTTAAGTATTTTCCAACTTTATTTTTCTTATCCATTTCTAAGTATGCTGGAACAGTTCTGTTTTGTTCTAAAGCATCAACTATACTTGGATGATTTTGTGATTTTTCTTTAACAGAAATGACATCTCCAACTTTAGTTGTGTAAGAAGGAATATCTACCTTTTTGCCATTTACTAGAATATGACCATGATTTACTATTTGACGAGCACTTCTTCTAGTTCTTGCCATACCTAAACGGTATACCATATTATCAAGTCTAGATTCAAGTAAAACAAGTAAGTTTTCCCCAGCAATACCTTTCATTTTAGCTGCTTTTTCAAAAGTCTTTTTAAATTGTTTTTCGTTTAAACCATATAAAATACGTACTTTTTGTTTTTCTTGCATTTGGATACCATATTCACTAAGTTTACGACGACGGTCTTGACCATGTTGACCAGGTGCATATGGTTTTCTAGCTAATTCTTTGCCGTTTTCTAATGTAGAAAAACCAAGACGACGAGACTTCTTATAAGCAGGTCCTGTGTATCTTGCCATAACTTCTCCTTTCTTTTATATTTGCAAAAGTATTTATTTGTTATACCTTGTTATAGGGAGTTTAAATTAATTTTTCTAGGGCAGTCCTAGATACTTTATTCCTAGTTGGTTTAAACACATTATAATTCGGTATAACACTGCCATAAAAACTATGCACATGTATTATATAATAAATATATGTTTAATGTCAAATTAAAATCGTGTTGTTATAGCGTTTCCTATATGATTAGAATATGATAATGTCTTAAGTAGTAACTTGCGAAAATGTCTCAAAGTTATATAATATACCACTGAGGTGGAAAATGAGAAAAGTTGAATTAAGAATGAACAAACAATTAAAGAATTAGTAGATTACAATGGAAATAAAAACAGAGCTAGTAAAAAGCTCGGTATATCAAGAAGACAAGTCAATCGTCTTATAATCAAATATAAAGAGAAAGGCAAATCTGCATTTGTACATGGAAATAGATCAAGAAAACCAGTCAATGCTTTAGATAAGTCAATCTCTGAAAATATTATACTATTATACTATACTAAATATCAAGTCTTTAATTTTAGACATTTACATACATTAAATAAAGAAGGTATATTATCTCCTAAAGCAAAAAAGACTAAAAGAAAACCAATTTCTTTTAGTCTTTTAGTAATAATAATCATACTAATTATAGTGATACTAAAATTAATATGAAAAATAGACACTAGCCTCGTTTAGATATAGTGTCTAAAACAAAACTGTTGTAGGCATTATCCACTAGGGGTAACACTTACATATATAATATATCAGATTTTAAATAAATATGCAATGTTTTTTTAAAATCGGTGTTGTCGAATTTTGGCGAACGATTTTTCTTGCAATTATTGCCCAATACATTTAGAATAGAAACCCGTTACCTGCTAGTGGTAGTGCCTGCTTTCAACTGAGTAATTTCAAACTACTCAAAATAAAAATGGGGGTTTTGGAATGAAAGGGGCGAAGATATGAAAAAAGAAAATCAATTTCTTTTAGTAATAATAATCTTATTAATTATTGTAATACTAAAATTAATATGAAAAATAGACACTAGCCTCGTATAGGTATAGTGTCTAAAACAAAAGTTGCAGGCATTATCCACTAGGGGTAACGCTTACATATATAATATATCAAATTTTAAATAAATATGCAATGCTTTTCTATTTTACTGC
>CAZEMQ010000057.1:0-6377 GCA_964513435.1 uncultured Muribaculaceae bacterium | reverse complement strand
TCATCGATTAACAATATATGTGGAACAGCCATAATAAATGAATCTGTGGATTTTCCAATATTAGAAAAAGCTATATTGGAAATATTAAACAACAACGAAATTTTCAAAATACAATTCTTCATAGAAGAGGGCAATATTAAACAAAGGATTGGTCAAGAAATCAATTCAAAGATTAGTTATTTTACTGTAAAAAATTATGAAGAATTAGACAATATTAGAAAAACTGTTGTTTCAAAACCTTTTAATTTATCAAATACACACTTATATAATTTTTATATTTTTAAAATGTCTAATGGTCAAGGGGCTTTTATGCTTAATATTCACCATTTACTTGCAGACTCTTGGACTTTAGGTTTTCTGTCTAAAAAAATAGTTCAAATATATACTGAATTAAAGAATGGTACATATACAGGTATTTCTTCTGTGTATAATTATTCGCAATATATTAAAAATGAAATCGACTATATGAATAGTGAAAGATTTAAAAAAGATCAAATATATTGGGAAGATAAATTTAAAACTATCCCCGAAGTTGCAAACATAAATACAATAAAAGATACAATTATTGATATAAATTCATATAAAGGGAATAGACAATTATGTAAAATAGATAAAGAACTTTTAAACCTTATAAAAAAATATTGTAAAGATACAAATATATCTTTATATAATTTCTTTATGGCAATTTATGCTATATACATAGCTGAAATATCAAATTTAGATGATTTTGTAATTGGAACACCTATATTAAATAGAACCAACTTTAAAGAGAAAAATACAAGCGGAATGTTTGTTGCAACACAGCCATTTAGAGTCACTTTATCTGGTATAGATACATTTGTAGAATTAGCTCAAAATATAGCTAAAGATACATTAAACATGTTAAGACATCAAAAATATCCATATCAAAAACTATTAGAAAATTTAAGAAAAAGAGATGTTTCAGTACCAAATTTATATAATATTTTGTTTTCTTATCAAATTACAAATGCACAAAATGAGGATGAATTAGTTAGTAATGCTACAGAATGGACATTTAATGGAAATTGTGCAAATAACTTAGATATACAAATTTTCGACATAAATAACTCCGGTTCTTTAGATATTGCTTATGATTACAAAACAAATGTATTTGTCGAAGAAGAGATTTCACAAATTCATGAAAGGATTTTATATATTATACAACAAGTAATTGAAAATGAAACTATTTCCTTAAATGATATTGAAGTGATTACCCCTGCTGAAAAAGAGGAATTGATGCATACCTTTAATCAAACAGATTTGGAATATGATGAGAATATGCCAATTATAAAATATTTTGAAGAAGAAGCTAAAATGCATCCCAATAAAATAGCCTTAATATCTAATAATCAAAAATTTACATATTTAGAACTTAATCAAAAAGCAAATTCACTTGCTAAATTTTTGATTAAATCTAATGTTAAAAGCAATGATATTATAGGAATAATGCTAAATCGCTCACCCGAGTTGATTATAGGCATACTTGCAATATTGAAGTGTGGAGCAACTTATCTACCTATTGATCCAGAGTATCCTATAGATAGAATATCTTATATGCTTGAAAATAGTGAAACAAAAATAGTTTTAGTAAATTCTATTACTAAAGAAATTATCAATTCCAATGATATAAAAACAAATACAATAAATATTGAGCTAAATAATGTAGAAATATATTCAAAAGAAATTACTTCAAACCTTGACTTAAATTTAGATAATAGCTCATTAGCTTATTTAATATATACTTCAGGCTCTACTGGTAAACCTAAAGGAGTAAAAGTTACAAACCGAAATCTTGTTAATTTTGTAATTGGAATGAAACAAATAATCGATTTTAATGCAGATAAAACTTTGGTTTCTGTTACAACTATGTGTTTTGATATTTTCGGATTAGAATTATGGTGTTCTCTTACATCTGGAATTACTCTTGTACTTGCAAATGAACAAGAGCAAAATAATCCATTATTATTAAATAAATTATGTATAGAAAATAATGTAAATATTATTCAAACTACACCTTCAAGATTTTCTGTAATTTTTGAATGTAATGAAAAACTAACATTTTTAGAAAATATCACAGATATTTTGGTTGGTGGGGAAACTTTAAATAATAAATTATTATCTCAAATGAAGAAAAATACTAACGCTAATATTTATAATATGTATGGTCCAACAGAAACAACTATTTGGTCTACTGTTAAAGAATTAACAAATATGGACACTGTTACAATTGGAACACCTATTGCTAATACTCAATGTTATATATTAAATAATCATCAAAAATTACTACCAGTAAATATTCCAGGAGAACTTTATATTGGTGGAGATGGTGTATCTGATGGATACTTAAAAAGAGAGGATTTAAATAAAGAAAAATTCATTACTACATCATTTTCTCTACATAAAAAAATATATAACACTAATGATTTAGCTTATATTAAACCAGATGGAGAAATCGTTCATCTTGGAAGAACAGATTATCAAGTAAAGGTTCATGGATATAGAATAGAACTTGAAGAAATAGAAAATATTATTGAGCAAGAACCTATTATTAATAAATGTGTTGTTACAAAAAAACAATTGAAAAATAATCACGAAGCTTTAATTGCTTATTACACTTTAAATGAAAATACCAATATTGAACAATTAAATTTAAAATTAAAAACGATATTAGGAAAAAAGCTTCCTCAATATATGATACCTCAACATTTTGTAAATATTGATAAAATGCCATATACTGCAAATGGAAAAATAGATAGAAAAGCTTTGGGGACATATAAAATAAATACCACAACTCTTGATAGTAATATCTCTAAACCAAGAAATGAAATTGAAACAATTATTACTGAAACTATCAAGAAAAAGTTAAATGTTCAAGAATTTGGAATTGATAATAACATATTTGATTATGGAGCAGATTCTTTAACTACTATAAGTATAATTACAGAATTGTTTAAATATAACTTTAATTTAAAAGTTTCTGATCTATATAAATATCCTACAGTTAGAGAATTATTTGACAATCTATTGTGTAAGACCGCAAAACATTCTGCTCTTGATTACACACATTTAGACGAATTAAATAGTATTGTAGCAAAATTCACAAAAGACACAGAGACTAATAAGATAAATAAAAAGTTTAATATATTACTAACTGGTGCAACTGGTTTTTTGGGATCACATATTTTGGCTGAATTTTTAGATAATCCAAAACAAATAGGGAAAATATATTGCATAATGAGACAAAAAAATAATATAGCATCCAGAGATAGGCTTTTAAATAAAATCCATTTTTATTTTAATGATGATTACAATAAATTGTTTGAAAAATATGTCGAAGTTGTAGAATGTGATATAACAAAAAAATTATTTGGATTAGATGAAAATACCTATAAAGATCTTCAATCAAAAGCAGACATTGTAATACATGCTGCTGCAAATGTAAACCATTACGGAAAATATTCATCTTTTGAAAAAATTAATGTTATTGGAACTCAAAATGTAATTGACTTTTGTAAAGATAACAATATACACTTACATCATATATCAACAATGACTGTGTCAGGAAATTATTTATTAGAACAAGACAATAAAACACATAATTTTAATGAAAATAATTTCTATATTGGCCAAAATTTCGAACATAATGTGTATTCAAAAAGTAAACTGATTGCTGAGTCTCTTGTCATTGAAGCAATCTCTAAAGGACAAGATGCTACAATTTATAGAATTGGAGATTTAACGGGTAGATATCGTGATGGAGTTTTTCAAGAAAATATTGACCAAAATGCAGTTTATTTAAGATTAAAATCAATTGTAGAAATAGGTTCAATTTCTAAAACAATTTTAAATAATGATTTAGAGTTCTCACCTGTTGATTGTACAGCTAAAGCTGTTAAGACAATTATCTGCTCTAGTAATAACTCAAACAGAATATTTAATGTATATAACCCTTATATGATTTCTACCAAAAACTTGTTGAAATTTATGCACAACTCAGATTACTTGATAACTATTTTGGAAAAAGAAGACTTTTCAAAATTAATCGAAAATCTTTCTATGACACAAGAAAATCAACAAAAGCTATTAGGAATTATTAATGACTTTACAGAAGATAGAGATTTAGTATATAATTATACAATTAAACAAAATAATGATATAACTTGCAAATACTTAAAAAATCTTGACTTTACATGGCCAGTTATTGATGATAAATATTTAACAAAAGTTTTAAATTATATGAAAAAAGTTAATTTTATAAAATAAGGAGACGCTTATGAAAAAAAGAAAAATGAAAATATCAACCAAAATAATATTTTATCTTTCAATAATAACGATTTTTATTGCAATAATTTTTTACTTTGCTTTACCTAATCTTCTAAATTATTCAGACGATACTATAAATACTGAATTTGATAAGAAGGTATCCGGACTATATTATGTAGAGCAATATATTGCAGCTGTTGTTGGAATACTAATACTATTTATAATTTTCTTTAAGCTCTCTTTAAAAAAAATAGATAATTGGGTTGCAGAAAAAAAAGCTTCTGATGTAGAACAAATAAGAAAGTTTTGCTTTACATATCCACTTAAACTATTTTTAGTAATTGAAACTTTTCCTGTTTCAATTGTTTTTCTAGTATTAACAACCACAGGAAGTCATGAACTAATTTTCCTTTTTAAAATTTGTATACTTGTATTTACTTTTGCGACTTTGGTAGGTTCACTATTTCTGATAGTATCTAAAATCATATTTTATCCTATTTTAAGTGAAACCTCTAATTACTCACAAATAATTACATCAACAAAAGAAAAAAAATTAATATCAAGGTTAATAATTCAAATTTTCCCTTGTATATTAACTTCTATTCTATTAATAGTACTTATTGCATATTCACGATTAATAGCTGAAAAGGACAATTTAATTCATACATATTATATTGCTGAACTTAGTTATTTGGAACTTAATAATACAGAAGATTTGCTTGGACAAGTAGAAAGTCAATTAGGAGAATATTTATTAAGTGAAAATGATTTTATTTTTATTGAAACACCAGCTGGCGAAATATTAACTAGTAATGGAGAGACTCTAAGTGATTTCTTTTTAGAATATATGCATGTCCTATCTGCCTCTCATAGTAATAGTGTTTATGAATCATATGCAGTAGATGAAAGAGGAGTAATATCATATGTAGAATATAAAGGAGAAACATATATTGTAGGTATTCATTATGAAATTGTTGCTTTTTCATTATTACCATCCCTTATGCTTTCATCAATTCTTTTACTTATATTTGATTTATTTGTATTATATTTTATGTTCAGGTCAATTAATACTGATTTACTTAATGTTACAAATGGAATGAAAAATATACTACAAAATAAATCTTATGCAGAAATACAGAAACTGCCAGTAACATCTAATGATATTGTTGGAGAGTTAGTAAAAACTTTTAATGGCATTCAAGTTTTGAATCAAGAAAATATTTCAAAAATATATAATAGCCAAAATATGTTAATGGAAAGAGAAAGACTTGCTTCTCTTGGACAATTAATTAGTGGAATTGCACACAATCTAAAATCACCAATAATGTCTATTTCCGGAGCAGTTCAAGGTCTTGATGATTTAGTAAATGAATTTGATAATTCTATCGGTAATCCGATTGTAAATGATAGTGACTTTCATGATATTGCTAAAGATATGAGAGAATGGCTAAATAAAATAAATTCATACACAGAATACATGTCAGATGTCATAACAGCAGTAAAAGGCCAGGCTGTCAATTTATCAAATAATGAAGAAATGTACTTTACCATTGGAGAACTATTTAAAACAGTTAATATTTTAATGAAACATGAATTAAAACAATCTGTTACTTATTTAGTAATGTCAATGCAAATAGATGAAAATACACAAATAAATGGTAATGTCAACAGTCTTGTTCAAGTTATTAATAATATGATTTCAAATTCCATACAAGCATATAACGGAAAAAAAGAACAAGAAATAGACTTAATTGCTACAAAAGAAAATAATAACCTTATTATAACTATTAAGGACTTTGGACCAGGATTGCCAGAAGGTGTTAAAGATAAATTATTTAAAGAAATGGTAACAACCAAAGGAAAAAATGGTACAGGTCTTGGTTTATATATGTCATATTCAACAATCAAAGGAAAATTCAACGGAGAAATCACAGTAGAAACATCAGAAAATAAAGGTACTGCTTTTCATATCATTATACCTTTGTAACTAGTTGGAAAGTTCTGTTGATTTTTGCAAAAAAAGCATATATAATATAGATATCTAGGAGGGATGTTATATGAGAATTGGAAATATTTTAAATGAAACTGATAAT
>CAZEMQ010000056.1:5275-6413 GCA_964513435.1 uncultured Muribaculaceae bacterium | reverse complement strand
TTTATTTTCAGTCAAAATATTCTCCACTAACTAAAATGTGTTTTTTAGCTAATCTTCGCAATATAAATTTTTCAAAAAAACGATTGAACTTTGTAAAAATAGTTTCATACTTAGCTACCCTATTTACTAATATACTAGTAAATCCCATTCTATTAGCTCCGCAAATGTCTGTAAGTAACTGGTCTCCGATACAAGCAACTTCATCTATCTTAAATCTATATAATTCTAAAATCCTCTTATATTTAGTTTTAAAAGGCTTTTTGCTACTATATGCACAATCGACATTTAATTTTTCTTTAAATGGTCTAACTCTATTTTTAGGACTATTACTAATTATTATAACTTTAAAGTCTTGCTCTAAATGAGCAAAAAGCTCTTTTAATTTAGCATCAGGCTCTACTGTTTTATAAGGAGCTATAGTATTATCTAAATCGAATAAAAGACACTTGATACCATTTTTCTTTAACTTTTTATAATCAATTGTATAAATACTTTTTTGGTATACATCAGGTATAAATATATCCATATTACTGCTCCCTTCTGATTAAATTTATTATATCATTAAAATCATTAAAAAAATAGTTGTTTAAACTATTTTTTTAATCATTCCATGTAATAATATTATAAATTACTCTTAATTTGTTTTTTTCTTAAGAATAGTTACAGTTACTATAACACCAACAATCGAAACCATTCCCATTCCAATAAACAAACCAACATTATCTCCAGTGCTTGGATTTTCAATATCTCCTTCTGATGTTTTAACTACATAAGCATCAACCGTTTCATCATAAACTACTTCTCCACTGGTTGTAACTAAATAATCGGCAGATATTGTTCCATTAACATATACAACAGCACTTTCAGCTAAAGTTAAAACAGTTTTTAATCCATCTTCTGCACCATCTTCAAAAGTAATTGTTGCTGCTACATAATTAGTTCCAGTACCGACAAGAGTAGCTCCGCTTTCTACAGTTACATCACCATTGTAGTAAACGGTACCATTATTGGTAATTGTATCGTCATTACTAGTATAATCAGGAACATTTGGAAGAGTATTAGTTACAACAACTTCACAGTCAAAAATAAGAGTAGCTCCATCATTAACAATAAAATTCATTGGATAATGTTCATCGTC
>CAZEMQ010000056.1:0-5175 GCA_964513435.1 uncultured Muribaculaceae bacterium | reverse complement strand
GTAGGTTTCTGCTGATACACTTGACATACCAAACATCATTACAGCTATTGCTATAACACCTAATAAAATTCTTTTTTTCACGACTATCTTCTCCTTCCTATTTTGATTATAAATGAATAAATATATATAAGTCAAGCTACTTACCTAAAATTTAAACTCTTTACGCCAAAAAGAGCAAATTTATTTTTTTGCTTCTTTAAGTTTATTTATTTGTAAATTAAAGTCATCAGCCAAACAGATGTAAGAGCCTGAAACAACACCATCAGCATCAGAAACAAAATTTACTGTTTCATCATTAATACCACCATCGACATATATTAAAAAATCATAACGGCGACGATACTCAGTTAATTTTTCTAATCTTTTTGAAGTGCTTGTAATAAATTCTTGACCACCTTTACCAGGTACAACACTCATTAAAAGTACCCTTTTAACTAGTGGGAAAATTGGCTTAAAAAGATTGATATCTTGATTAGGATTGATAACTATGCCTGCATCTATACCATGATTAGTTATATCTTTTAAAACACTAGCTATATCTTCTTCCGTACCCATATGAATATATATTGCAACTGGTTTTAATTTATAAAGCAACTCAAAATACTTACTGGGTTTATCGCACATCAAATGAACATCCAAAGGTTTTTTTATACCTTCAAATAATTGAAGTAATTCCAAAGTAGAAAAATTCTTATTAGGAACATATACTCCATCCATTAAATCAATATGTATTCCATCAGCAATACTAGTATCAATTAATTTGATAGTTTCTTTTTTTGAATATTTACTACTTATATAACTTACTACTATTTTCATATATCTCCTTTAAAAACCTTATATAATTTTGATATCTAGAAATCAATATTTGACCATCTTCACTAGCTTTTTTAACCCCACAATCTTTTTCATTATTATGGGTACAGTCTTTATAAGCACATGGATACTTATCGAATTCATTAAATGAATTTTGTAAATCAGCAACAGAAACATCAGTTAAATCAAGAGCACTAAATCCAGGAGTATCAACCATATACATCCCATTTATTTTATATAGTTCAGTATGTCTAGTAGTATGAACTCCTCGATTGAGAGCTTTACTTATTTCTTTAGTCTCTAAATGCAAATTTTTATCTAATTTATTTAACAAACTTGATTTACCAGCTCCAGTTTGTCCAGTTAAAACAACAACTTTGCCTTTAAGAATTCGCTTTAATTTATGTAATTTTGTATTTAAAATTACTTTTATTCCTAATTTTTGATAATATTTCATAATCTTTTTTGTCTCTTTTAATTGCATGTGACTTGCCAAATCTAATTTTGTCAAAACAATAATTGGTTCAATATTATTTGATTTAACCATGACAATTTGTTTATCGAGTAGTGATAATGATAAATCAGGTTTGACAATACTACTAACAATTAAAGCAGCATCGATATTGGCAACCACAGGTCTATCAAGTTTGTTTTTTCTATTGTTTATCCTTTCAATTGTTTTATTATCGTAATCGATATCAACAATATCACCCACAACAGGGGAAAGCCCCATATTTTTGAACTTTCCCCTAGCAAAGCATTCAATCTTTTCTTCATTTACTTCAACAGTATATTGATTTGATATTTGTTTTGTAATGCGTCCTTGCATTATTCTAATCCCCCAGTACCTTCTTCCTCTTCTTCTTCAGATGGTTCTTTTGCCACTGTAATCGTTAATCTAGCTCCAGATACTACAGTTGAGCCAGCTGCTCGGTTTTGAGCAATTATTGTGCCTGGTTCATACTCTGTAGTTTCTTGATAAGTAATTGTCAAATCTATCTCATAATCCTCAGCAAACTCTTCAACTTCTTCAACTGTATACCCATCTGCAACAAAATCTGGATATTTATTATTTAATTTTGGAATATAAAGAGTTATTGAATCTCCTTGCGATAATTTTGTTCCTGCTTCCACAGATTGTTCAATTATTACGCCTTCTTCATAATCAGATTCATCATCACCATCTGGAATATCAATACTTTCAACATAAACAACTATATTAAGAGCTTCTAACCTTCCCTTTACTTCGCTATAATTTTGACCTGTATAATCTTCAATTTCGATTGTAACATCTCCAAGTGAAACATAAAGCGTAATTTCTGTTCCTTCTTTTCGTTTCGATCCTGCAGCTGGAGAAGTCTTAGTTATTAAACCTTCAGCAATAGTATCGCTCGCTTCAGTTCTTTGTTCATCAGCAACAACAAATCCAGCATCCTGCAAAGCTTCAATCGCTTCACTAACAGTATAACCCGAAACATCAGGAACTGTCGTTTGCTTATTAGAAGAATTGATATATGGAATAAGCACAAATATAGTTGTGATAATTACTACCAATCCTACAAATATACTTGCCAATATAATTATTATCTTATTTTGAGTCTTGGCATCGCTCTTATTAACCCGCTTTGCTATAGTTTCTTCACCATCCCCACTACCTTTATTTTTACCCTTTTCTTCTTTTTTATTATCTTTAATTGTCTTAATCAATTTAGTATCGTCATAATCGTGTTCTGGGTACTTAAATGTTATTTTAAGTTCATTAGCTCTAGATTCATCTAGACACGTTTTTAAATCTTCATACATTTCTCTAGCATCAGTATATCTATTTTTAAGATTCTTAGCAGTTGCTTTCAAAATGATATTTTCTACACTCTGTGGTATATCAGGAACTTCATCCCGTATACTAGGCATCGGTTCTTTTAAGTGTTTTAAAGCAATTTCAACAGCATTATCTCCCTTAAAAGGAAGTTTTCCAGTTAAAAGTTCATACATCAGTATACCAATAGAATATATGTCACTTTGAAGCGTTGCTCCCTTACCACTTGCTTGTTCTGGTGGTAAATAGTGAACACTTCCCATTACTGAATTTGTTTGTGTAAGTTGTGTTGCATTCATCGCAACAGCTATTCCAAAATCCGTTATCTTAATTAATCCATTATCTAGTATGAGAATATTTTGAGGTTTTATGTCTCGATGAATTATATATGAATCATGAGCAACACTAAGTCCATTAGTTATTTGTAAAACTATATCTACAACTTCTGAAACTGTTAACTTACCACGTTTTTTAAGCAAGTTTTTTAAGTGCTTACCTTCGACATATTCCATAACTATATAGTATTCACCGTTATCTTCTCCGACATCATAAACTTCAACGATATTGGGATTTGACAAGCTACTCGCCGATAAGGCTTCTCTTTGAAATCGACGGACAAACTTTTCATCGTTTGCTAAATCTCCTCGCAAGACTTTGACAGCAACATTTCTATCAAGTATTGTATCATAAGCAAGGTAAACATTAGCCATTCCGCCTTCACCAATCGACTTAATTATCTGGTATCTATCACTAATTTTCTGCCCCTTCATTATCATGCCATATCATCCCTTTCTCTCACTAAATAGGCAATCGATATATTATCTGTCCCCCCTCTTGCATTACATTTTTTAATAAGTTTAATTACTTTTTCTTCAACCGATAAATTTGTTTCTAATAATACTTTTTCAATCTGTTCGTCATTTAATAGCGATGTAACCCCATCACTACACAAAAACACCTCATTACTACCATTATCAACTACAAATATATCTGGTTCAGCTTTTTCAGCAGCTCCGAGAGCTTTCATCAAAACATTTTTCTTAGGATGTATTTTTGCTTGTTCTTCAGTCAAATTACCAGCATCAACTAATAAATTGACTAATGTATGTGGTTTAGTTACTCGATGAAGCTTATTATTTTTCATAACATAACCTGATGAATCACCGATATTAGCAAATATCAAAAAATCTTTGGTTACAATGGCTGCTACAACTGTCGTTCCTAAACCCTTAGAATTTTCATGTTTTTCACCATAATCGAGTATCTCTTTATTCACTTCGTTTATATTATCACTAAGCCAATTTACAGCATCTATCTTAGTTCCAATTGATGCTATCGATGTAAATCTTTTACCTAAATGTGTAACTGTAAGAGCACTAGCTACTTCTCCCTTGCGATGTCCTCCCATACCATCAGCAACAACTAGTAAATACTCACCATTAATATTTTTTAAAATAGTTACACTATCTTCATTATGTTCTCTAACTCTTCCTGTGTCTGTCAAATAAAACGATTTCGTATTAATCACTCTCACTTCTCAACTGTCCACATGCGGCTTTAATATTACCACCAAATTCTCGACGAACAGTTACATTTATTCCATTTTTTACTAAACAATTATAAAATTCATCAATTCTTTTCTTACTACTTTTACTAAATTCAATATTCTTTGTTTCGTTATAAGGAATTAAATTAACATAAACATTCATTCCCTTTAATAAATTTGCCAATGCTTGTGCATCACTAACACTATCATTAACCATATTAAGCATAACATATTCTATAGTAACTCGTCTATTAGTTTTAGCAATATAGCGTTTAATTGCAGCAATTACAGTGTCAACATTATACACTTTATTTACAGGCATTATCTTCCCCCGCACTTCATCTGTAGCTCCATGTAATGAAAGTGCTAAATTAACTTGCAAATCTAAATTACTAAATTCATCAATCTTTGGTACTAAACCACAGGTCGATACCGTTATATGTCTTGCTCCAATAGCTAAACCATGACTATCATTTATAATCTTGATAAATTTTATAATATTATCATAATTATCAAATGGTTCACCAATCCCCATAATAACTACACTATTAATTCTTTTACCAATATGTTGCATGATTAAAAGTATTTGTTCTACTATTTCATACACTTCAAGATTTCTAACCTTTTTAAGTCTTCCACTCTCACAAAATTTGCAGCCCATATTACAACCAACTTGACTAGAGACACAAACCGACAAACCATAATTGTGTTCCATCAAAACAGCTTCAACTTTTTCTCCATCTAAAAGTTGAAATAAAAACTTTTTAACATCTTCACCACTTAATACTTTTTCTAATTTTATAAATTCAGTTGTAAAATTATCTTGCATTTTAATAAGTATATCTTTTTTAATATTAGAAAACTTCATAATATCATATTGATTATGACGATATAACCATTCAAAAACCTGAGTGGCTTTATATTTTTTCTCGCCCTCAGTCTCAAAATAAGCTTCTAAATCTTTTTTTGTTAATCCAAATAAATTTTTCATATGTTAATT
>CAZEMQ010000055.1:0-6422 GCA_964513435.1 uncultured Muribaculaceae bacterium | reverse complement strand
AAATCTAATAGGAAGATAAAAATAGCAAGTTTAAATAAAGGTATAACACTAATCTAATAAGTTACTGATACCAAATACTATTTGTAAGTAATATTTCTTAGTATAAACTTTGGTGTTTTGCTCACAATATTAGTGGAGGCTTGGATAAATGAAAAATGCACAGTGTAATGAATGTAAAGATGCCAAATATGGTGTAGCTTACATTGACCCTGAAAGTGGTATTCTTTGTAGTAAAATTGATACTGATATGGAGTTGCCAAAAGGTAAAAAGGTATTAGCTCCAAAGATTTGTACGAAATGTGGTACAACAGAATGGAAGACGATTGATAATTAGTATATGTTTGAGAACTGCCTTATATAGGTGGTTTTTTAATTTATTTAAAATTATGAGAGAAAAACAATTCAAAATATTATAATTGTATGATAAAATAGAAGAGTACAAAAGTTATAGAGGTGTAGTATGGCAAAAATTATATCACTTGTTAATCAAAAAGGTGGAGTAGGAAAGACTACCACAAGTATAAATTTATCTGCGGCCTTAGGAAAATTAGGGAAACGTGTGTTACTTATAGATATGGACCCACAAAGTAATGCGACAACTGGGTTAGGTTTAAACTCTAATGATTTTAAGAGCGATATATATGAAGTAATTACTAGTAAATGTGAAGTCAAAAAAGCTATTAAGAAAACAAAATTTCAAAATTTAAGTATTATACCTGCAACTATTAACTTAGCTGGGGTTGATGTGGAATTTGTTAAGATGATGCTTGAAGATAAGGCATTTCAACAAAATATGCAATTAAAACTTAAATTAGATGAAATTAGGGATAATTATGATTATATAATAATTGATTGTCAACCATCATTAGGTTTAGGAACAATGAATGCTTTAGTAGCCAGTGATAGTGTTATCATTCCTGTGCAATGTGAATTTTTTGCTCTTGAAGGTATAACACAACTACTTAATTCAATTATAATGGTTCAATCTAGTATGAATCCTGACTTGCGAATTGAAGGGGTTCTTCTTACAATGTTGGATGGACGAACTAATATAGGTCTTGAAGTTATTGAAGAGATAAGAAAATACTTTAAAGATAAAGTATTTAATACAATTATTCCAAGGCTAGTTAGATTAGTTGAAGCACCATCTCATGGAAAACCAATTAATGAATATGACCCAACCAGTAGGGCAACTGAAGCATATCATAACTTGGCAAAGGAAGTGATAAGTCGCGATGGAAACTAAGAAAAAAGCATTGGGAAAGGGTTTAGAGCAATTATTTTCGAATACAGTAATTGATTTTGATAATTTTGAAAAAGATATTGTAGAAGAAAACGAAAAGAATGTTAAAGAAATCAATATTGATGATATCAGAAGTAATCCATATCAGCCACGGAAAACATTTGATATTGAATCTTTAAATGAATTAGCTAAATCTATCAGTGAATATGGTGTAGTTCAACCCATAATTGTTAAAAAAAGTATTAAAGGGTATGAACTTGTTGCGGGTGAAAGAAGAACAAAAGCTGCTAAAATAGCTGGGCTTAAGAAAATTCCTGCAATAATTAAAGATTTTGATGATCAAGAAATGATGGAAATAGCTTTAGTAGAAAATATTCAAAGGGAAGATTTAAATCCGATTGATGAAGCTATTTCGATTAGTAATATTATTAAATTGCGAGGATATACTCAAGAAGAATTTGCTAATAAGTTTGGGAAAAGTAGAACTTATGTTACGAATATATTAGGGTTACTTAAGTTACCAGATGAAGTAAAAAAGTTAGTTGAAAAAAGAAATCTTTCTATGTCTCATGCTAGGGTTATAAGTAAAATTGAAGATGAAGATAAAGCTATAGAACTGGCTAAAAAAGTTATAACGGATAATTTAAGTGTTCATGATTTAGAAAAGTTAAGTCAAGAAGAAAAGCAAGTTAATAATAAAAAGAGTAAAAGTAGTAGTTATGATACTAAGTATAGAATGTTTGAAAATATTATTATGGAGGCTTTAGATACTAAGGTAAGAGTTCATAAAAATAAAATAGAATTATATTTTGATGGGGTAAATGAACTAGAAGATATTTTAGCAAAGATGCATATAGATATCGAGGATGAATAATGAATAATGTAGAATTTAACTTAAATGATGATGTTGTTATGAAAAAACCTCATGCTTGTAAGACTAATTTGTGGACAATTACAAGGAATGGGGCTGATATTAAAATTAAGTGTAAGAATTGTGGTCGAGAAATAATGATGGATAGACTGGAATTTATGAAAAAACTTAAAAAGGTGATAGTGAATGAAAAGACTGAAAGCTAAAGAGAAAATTGGGTTGCATCCAGTGATGCTACTATTGATATTATGTTTTATTGTTATCATTTTGAGTGGAGTTTTAAGTTTTTTTGATGTACAAGCAACATATAGTAAAGTTTCTAGTATTACTGGAGATTACCAGATTACTACTGAAGCTGTTAATTCACTGTTTAGTTTAAGTGGATTAAAATATATTTTTACATCTACAGTTTCTAATTTTGCTAATTTAGCTGTTTTATCTAATTTAATCATAATATTAATTGGTATTGGTATAATGGTTAAAAGTGGATTTTTGAATACAGTCATTATTTTACTTACAAAGAAAGCTAAAAAGACAACTGTTACTTTCTTTTTGGTGTTAATTTGTATTATTGCAAGCATTATTGGAGATTTAGCATATGTAGTTTTAGTTCCTCTTAGTGCTTTGTTGTTTTTATATGGCAAGAGAAGTCCAATAATTGGAATAATAACATCATTTGCAGCTTTAACTTGTGGTAGTGGTATAAGTTTGCTTTTGACTAGTACTGATTCTAGTTTAATAACACTTACTTTAACCAATGCTCATATTATAAGTAGTGATTATGATATTGGGCAATTTAGTTATTTGCTTATAATGTTTATTTTAATAGTTGTTATGAGTATAATTATTACTAATATTAGTGAAGGTATAATTGCTAAAAAGGTTCCAAAATATGAATTTCCTGAAAGTGATGTTGAAGATGAGTTAGTATTAACTAAGAAGAAAATGCGGGGATTAGTATTTTCTTTGGGAGCTGGATTAGTTTATTTATTAATATTTATCTATAATATTATTCCTGGTTTACCTTTTTCTGGTAATTTGCTTGATTATAGTCAAACGCTTTATATTGATAAATTGTTTAGTTATGATTCTTTTTTTAGTAACGGATTTGTATTTATTGTAGCAGTATTATTTGTAATATTAGGGCTTTCTTTTGGAATAGGTGCCAAGACAATTAACAACAATAAAGAGTTCATTGATTCTTTGGGACATTCTTTAAATGGTATTGGTAAAGTTTTGGTTATGATTTTTGCTGTTTCAATATTTATTAACATATTTAAGGAATCAAATATTGGTAATGTTGTAGCTGCAGCATTTGCTAATTTAATAAGTACATCTAATTTTAGTGGGTTGCCATTATTATTGTTCTTGTTTTTTGCTACAATTATATCTTCATTGTTTTTACCAAACGCTTTAAATAGTTGGTCTATTTTTTCTTCAACTGTTCCAACTTTAATGCAAGTTGGAGTAAGTCCTGAATTTAGTCAGCTTGTTTATCGTTTAGGTGGTTCTGTTGCTATAGGACTTACACCAGTGTTTGTTTATTTTATTGTTTATTTAGCATTTATGGAAAATTATAATCAAAGTAATAAACCAGTAACGATGGTTGAAGCTATTAAATATCAATTACCATTTGTAGGGGTTACTGCACTTACTTTCTTGATTGCTATAATTGTTTGGTATATTGCAGGCATTCCATTAGGTATTGGTGCTGGAGTAGCTTTATAGTAAGGGGGTAAATATGAGTTTAAAAGCAGGGATTGTTGGTCTTCCTAACGTTGGGAAATCGACATTATTTAATGCTATTACGAAACAAAATATCTTGGCAGCGAATTATCCGTTTGCAACTATTGAACCAAATGTGGGAGTAGTTTTTGTGCCAGATACTCGTGTGGATTATTTAGCAGGATTGTATAAACCAAAAAGCATTGTTCCAACAACTTTTGAATTTACAGATATTGCAGGTTTAGTAAAGGGTGCATCAAAAGGTGAAGGTTTAGGAAATAAGTTTTTATCGCACATTCGTGAAGTTGATGCAATTGTTGAGGTAGTAAGATGTTTTGATGATGTTAATGTTACACATGTTACTGGTGTTACAAATCCGATTGATGATGTTGAAATAATTAATATAGAATTAGTATTGGCGGATTTAGAGGTTGTCAACAATCGTTTGGGAAAAATCGAGAAAAAAGCTGAAACTACTAAAGATAAACAAGCGATTGCTGAGGTGGCTGTTTTGAAAAAATGTCAAACTAATTTGGAAAACAATATACCTCTTAGAAGAATTAGTTTTGAAGAAGATGATAAAAAAATATTAAAAAACTTTAATTTGTTAACTATCAAGCCAATAATTTATGTTGCTAATGTTGATGAAGAATCAATAGTTGTCGGAGATAATGATTATTCACTTGCGTTAAAAAATTATGCTGAGGCAGAAGGTTCGGGAGTTATAGTTATGTGTGCCAAGCTAGAAGCGGATTTGGCAGGCTTAGAAAATGCTGAGAGAGATGAATTTTTGAAATTATCTGGAATAACTAATAGTGGTTTGGATAAATTGATATTTGCAACATATAATTTATTGGGTTTAGCCACATTTTTTACTGCTGGTGCAGATGAAGTTCGAGCATGGACTTTTAAAGTAGGCATGAAAGCTCCAGAATGTGCTGGTATAATTCATAGTGATATAGCTCGAGGATTTATTAAAGCTGAAGTAATGAGTTTTGAAGATTTACAAGAATTTGGTGAAGAAAAGAAAGTAAAAGAAGCTGGTAGGTTGCGAATTGAAGGGAAAGAGTATATAATTAAAGATGGGGATATTTGTTATTTCCGATTTAATATATAATATAAGGAGGATTAGATGAAAGAAAATCTAATAAGTAAAACATTTTTGTGGATGTGTTTTGGTTTATTAATTACCTTTATAACTGGTTATTTTGTTTCTCATAGTGAAGTTATGTTAGAAAAAATTAACGGTGTGGGATATTGGATATTTGTTATAGTTGAGTTATTATTAGTAATTATTTTATCTGCTAGAGTAATGAAAATGAGTGTAAATACTGCTCGGGTTTGCTTTTTATTATATTCATTTGTAAGTGGACTTACATTTTCATCAATATTTGTTTATTATGCAATTGATTCAATAATGTTAATATTCTTAGTATCGGCGATTGTTTTTGCGATTATGGCTTTAATTGGTTATATGACAAAAATTGATTTAACTAAAATAGGTACTTACTTCTTTTTTGGTTTAATTGCTATGTTGATTGTTATGTTAATAAATGTCTTTTTGGGTAGTTCTGTATTAGAAATGATTATTTCTATAATTTGTGTATTAATATTTGTTGGAGTTACTGCTTATGATGTACAAAAGATTAAAATGTTAGAAAATTCTGGCTTACCAAAAGAAAATTTAGCAATATATGGGGCATTAGATTTATATTTAGATTTTATTAACTTATTTATTCATTTATTGTCATTGTTTGGACGTAATAGAGATTGAGGTGTTATTATGGACTTGGTTTTAAAAAGATTAATGGCTTATATTATCGACATACTTATTGTCTCGATAGTGTTAACCCCAATTATTAATTGGAGTGTTATAAATCCGTACATTGATGATTATACAGAAAATTATAACGCATACACTGAATTAATTGAAGAAGCTAATAATGGAGATGTTGATGTTGATACTGAAGAATATAAAGATACTGTGATGCAGTTAAATTATAATATCAACAAATATAAAGTAATTAGTAGTAGTATATCTGTAGTTGGTTATATCCTTTATTTTGCAGTATTGCAATGGGCTTTAAAGGGGCAAACCATAGGTAAGAAAATTATGAAGATTAGAACCGTTGCTAATAAAGATGATAAAAAATTAAATGTTGGCAACTATATTATACGATCAGTTATTCTTAATAATATAATATTTTTGATAATATCAACGTATAGTGTATATCTATTTAGTGTTCAAAGTTATTACACATTGTCTTTAATTGTCAGTTATTTGGAATTATTAGTTATAACAATTATTTTACTAATGATTGTTCTTCGAAAAGATTTTCGAGGGTTGCATGATTTTATCGCAGGTACTAAAGTAATTGATTTAGCACCAAATACTAGCATAGAAGAAACTGTTTCAGTTCAAGAGGTAGAACTTAAGGAAGTAGAAACTCCTAAAAAGAGTATTAAGGGAAAAGCTGAAAATAAAACAAAATCTAATAAGAAGAAAAAAAGTAGTTCAAAACAAAAAAATTAGTCATATATTGATTAATTTTTTTTTGTTAACAAGAAATTGTCAAATGTGTT
>CAZEMQ010000054.1:0-6431 GCA_964513435.1 uncultured Muribaculaceae bacterium | reverse complement strand
AGTATAACAAAAATATAATAAAAGTTCTAGTACCTTTTAATAATTTATCAATAAACTTATTTAACATCAGTATTTTTTATTATATAAATTTTTTTCTTTTTATAAAAAGCATAAAATATATCTTTAGGTAATAATCCTTTATTATTTAATTCTTCTTTTAACCATTCTTCATCTTTTTTAATATATTTTAGTGCTTCTTTTTGAATAAGACCATCTAATATTAAAGCCATAGGATAACTACTTTTTAACTTAAATAAATTATACTTAAAAATAGATAATTGACCATTTGGTTCTAAAAAAGCATATTCTACCATTTCTAAATCTTTGATACCTTGTTGCCTTAAGCTAATAAGTAAGTCATCTAAAGAATATCTTTGTTTTACCATCTCACGATAATTTATTTTGCCATTACAAATAATTAATGAAGGTTTACCATCAAATAAAGTTCTAAATTTACGAGATTTAATAGATATATAAGCAAATATTACTTCTAATAAAACTAGCATTGCTATAGGAACAATTGTTAAAAATATTGGATTTTCAGTCTCTTCAATCGAAATAGCTACTAATTCCGCAATTAATATTGATACAATTAAATCGATAACTCCAAGTTGTCCTATTTCTCTTTTACCCATTATTCGATAAGCAAGTAGAACAAAGAAATAAAAAAATATTGTTCTAAATAAAACTGTTAAAAGTTCCATGTTATCACCATCTATATTATGGTGATAATCATATTATTTTAATCACTACATAAAATTTATTGGGTGAATAAAGTGAAATATAGGTTCAAAACTCTAGGTTATTATTTTTTATTTATTATCTTAATTATATTTATTTGTAGTCTTTTAAATCTCATCGGAGTTAATTCAACTATTACTAATTTAATTATTTTTATATTTAACGTTTTAGCATTTTTGGTATTTGGTTTTAAAAATGGCAAAAGAGCTAATAGCAAAGGTTATATTGCAGGGCTTAAAACTGCAGGATTATTTTTATTGGTATTAATTGTAATAAATTTATTTACGGCGAGGAATTTCTTTAATGTTATTACATTTGTTTATTATCTAATTTTATTACTCGCTGGAGTTATGGGTGGCATGTTAGGAATCAATAAAAAAGAAGTTAGTGAACAACAATAAATGTTGCACCATCTTCATTAAATTCAACATAACTACTAGAGTTATAATATTCTTTAGTAACTGGGTCTGCTTGCAAATCTAAATAATCTAAATCATATAAAGTTTGTAAAGATACAGCATTGCCAGAACAATTTTTTTCATTAATGCATTTCTTAGCAGTCTCAATAATGTATTTTTCTTCTACTTCAGTCAATTTTTGATTATGGTCATCTATTACTTTGTATACTGTTACCCCAATGATTAATCCAACAATTATAAAAGCAGTTGCACCGATAATTAATTTATTCACATTCTCACTCCTCAATATTCTTATTATAATATTCTTTTATAAATTCATCTTTAAATTGTTCCATAGTTCCAAGTTTAATATTTTCTCTTATTTTTTCCATCAAACGATGTAGAAAATAAATATTATGAATAGATAGAAGCCGAGCTCCGAAAGTTTCATTGGCAACAATTAGATGTCTTATATAAGCTTTAGTATAATTTTTACAAGTATAACAGTTACATTCATCTAACGGTGTAAAATCAGTTTTATACTTATTATTTTTGATATTTATTTTACCCCTTTTAGTATAAGCATGCCCATGTCTTGCTAAACGGGTCGGAGATACACAATCAAATATATCTATTCCTCGCATGGAGTTTTCTATTAAATCGATTGGGTCTCCAACTCCCATTAAATACCTAAGTTTGTCATCTGGTAAATACGGAGTTGTATATTCAACCATCTTATACATCGTTGGTTTATCTTCACCAACACTTGTTCCGCCGATTGAATAACCATCAAAATCCATTTTGACTAATTCCTCAGCACAATGTTTTCTTAAATCTGCATACTCTCCACCTTGAACAATTCCAAATAACAATTGGTCATTATCCTTTTTTGCATCTTTTCCTCTTCTAGCCCATCGCAAGGTTCTTTCAACACTACCACTCATATATTCATGTGTACTTGGCCACTCGACGCATTCATCAAAACTCATCATGATATCACTGCCAAGTTTTTGTTGAATTTCAATCGACTTTTCTGGAGTTAAAAGTAAGGAGTCCCCATTTAAATGGTTTTTAAATTTAACGCCCTCTTCCGTAATATCTTTTGGTTTAGCTAAAGAAAATACTTGAAATCCACCAGAATCTGTCAAAATTGGACCATCATAATTCATAAATCGATGCAAGCCCCCAGCTAAATTTACAACATCTTCTCCTGGTCTAAGCCACAAATGATAAGTATTAGCTAAAACTATTCCTGAACCTATTTCTTTTAATTCTTCTGGAGATAAAGTCTTAACTGTAGCATTAGTTCCCACTGGCATAAACATTGGAGTTTCATAAATTTTACCATCATATTTAATCTCTCCAAGACGAGCACTACTATTTTTGTCTTTATATTTAAGTTTAAATTCTAAACGCATATTTAATCACTCCTTAAATATTATATCGAAAATTTGTCATAATGAAAAGTATTTACAAAAATAAATCGATATGATAAGCTTGCTTTAGGGTGATACTATGTCTAATGAAAAAACATTAATTTTTGTCATTTGTTTGGGTGGTGCAATAATTTTACTTTATAAAGCATTTATGATTTTTAAAAGAATTAAAAATATGCAATTAATTGATGGAACTTGTACTGATGTAACCATTAAGCCAACTTATCAAAAAAATATTAGAATGTATTATTATGAATATAAATATAAAAAAGAAGAATATACAATTGCAGATAAAACAAGATTTCTAATTCCAGGATTTAATCCCAAAATAAAAGATACTGTAAAAATCTATATCAATCCTAAAAAGCCAGAAGACTCAATTACTCCTTTAGAAATATATAGATTTAAAATGTATCTTATATTAGGTATTATTCTAATAATTTTGCCGTTTTTAATTTTATAAAATTACTCTTTTATAATTAAGTGTTTAAGATTTTTTGAAGTTATAGTATTCTTAAGACTATCTGGCTTGATGTTTAGATTTAGAAAATCTTCTTTTTTATACCATTCTATAGTCATATTAGGATTTTCTAAATTTATAAAGTTGCCTTTAGCAAATAAATCTTTGCTAACATCTACAACATATATAAATAAATATTCATGAAATTTATCACCATTACTATAACTAAAAAAGTTTTCAATTACCTCTAATAAAGTAATATTATAATCTATTAAATCCCACCCTAACTCTTCTTTAATTTCTCTAATAATACTAGATTTAGAATCTTCATTTAGTTTGATTCTACCTCCAGGTAAACTATAATAATCACAATTAGATTTTTTACTAACCAAATAATTATCTTGATATCTTATAATAACACTTGTTCGAGCATTAAATACAAAATTATCAGCTAACTTAAAAGATAAATCCATTAGATATGAAATCTCCTTTCTAATTCATTTTTTAATTGTCTTTTATTAAAGACAGCTAAAAAAACTAAAATTACTACACTAATTATTACGGAAATATAACTTGGCCAGATAACAGTAACTTTATCAAATATTAAAAGTATACCAGGAACTAAGCCAATCATTGAATTAATTGTAGCATAAAATATAAAATCTTTAGCTAAATTCTGTCTAAATAAACGCATTAATAAAATACATATCATATAGATACTACATAAAAATGGTAAACAATAATTAATGCTCCAAAAATTAAAACCTGTAAAATAATCCCAAACAATAGAAACAACAATTATTAAAATCATTTCAGCAAATAACATCTTTATAAAGTATTTCCTTCCTCTTAGAGCAGTTGCTAAAGTAAGCCAAAAAGAAAATATACCTGCAATTACAAACCACCCCCAAGAAATAGTATTACTTATGGTATAGTTTATAAATAAACAAAGAATAATTGCTATTATAGAACAGACTTTTAAGATATTTAAAAGTAAACTATGATGTTTGTAATTGTTTTCTATTAATGGAAACACATCGTTACAAGGTCCATCTTCAATCGGAGTTTTACATAATGGACAAATATTTGTATTACTAGCTATACTTACATTGCATTTTAAACATTTACGCATTATCTATTACCTCCGATTTTATTAGTATTAATGATTATTTTTACACCTTCATTACTTAAGTATCTAAAGAAATTCTTTTCTATTTCACTATTGATAAACTGCGATGTAAAACTAAGTAATAAATTATCTAAATAAGAACACATACATACTTGAATCGATGATGTACTTATAAATACATCAAAATAATCAATATATTTTTGATATACTTCAGGCATTTTAATAATACCTATATTAGATAAAGTCATAGTTTGATATTGATAAGTAAATTTACATACATAACGAAGTATTAAATCTTTAATAAATATTGGTATTAATCGCAGAATAAATAAATCTTCTAAAGAAGCCATATAATTTACTTTATTTTTGATATTATCAGAATCTAGGTTTCTATTAAATTCTTCATTTACTTTAGAACAAATTGTAGCAATATCTTCTCCATTATATTTATAACTAATATTTACAGCACTAAAGAAATTTCTCACTGTATAAGACGGATAATAATTACGTAAATTTACAGGTACTGCAATTACTATTGGTTTTCTTTGCTCTTTTATAGACATCGATTCACCAATGCTCTTAATCAAAACACTAGTTAAAAATACTGTGATTGTAACATTATACTTTTTAGCTAGAGCATGAATGTCTTTAACACTAGCAATTCCTTCAATAATTTTAAGTCTATTTTCGGCATACTTCTCATCTTTTATTTGATAAGCTTGCTTTTTATTCGATATAAACTTACGAAGTTTACCAGTTTTATATTTATAAAATGAATCTCCACTACTTTCTTTAGTACTAGCAGTATTAATTATTTCTTTATTCTTTATGTCATATTTTAAATCTAGATAATACGCTACTAGACTTTTTAAAAACATTAGAGTCCCTGTTCCATCAGTTAAAGCATGATCTACTTCTAAATTAATTCTTTTTTTATAGTATGTAACTTGAAATAAAGCACTAGTAGAAAAATCACTACATGGTCTTATACTCTCTTCTTTAACATCTGCTTTAATATTTGTTTCTTCTAAATAGTACCAAAAAAATCCTCTTTTTAGTACTGATTTAAAAATAGGAAACTCTGCTAAAGTTTTATCTAAAGCTCTTTTTAATATATCAGCATCAATATTTTCTTTTAAACTCACACTAAAGCGAAATATTTTGGCATCATATTTATCTTTTGATGGCGGAAATATTTTCGCTGCATTATCTAACCTATACCACTTACTCAACGAAATCACCTATAAATCCTTTTATTAATTCTATGGTTTTATTTGTATATTTTTTATCTAAAACATTGGTAAAAAATCCATGATAAGCATTTTCTAAATCATAATATTTACAACTTACCAAGTGCCTTTTTAGTTTTTTAGCTAAACAATATCCTTCATCATGTAATGGATCATTAGTACCAGTTACTATCATAGTTTTAGGTAATCCAAACAATCTTTTAGCTTTTAAAATATTTACATAAATATCAAGGTAATAGCTTTTTTTCGATAGATACATACTCAGATAATCTTCTAAGCATTTTCTAGTAAGATAACCTGCACTATCATTTTTAAGTACTGACTTGAATTTAGTATTAATACTATAATCAGTTTGAGCCGCAGGATAAATAAGAACTAATTTCCCAACTCTAAAATCTCTTTTATGTAAAGCTTTTAAACTAACAGCAAAAGCTAAATTTGCTCCCGCTGAATCACCCATTAGCACAACATCTTCCCATGTTATACCAAATTCCGAAATATTGTACATAATATGTTTTACTACTTTGTAACAATCGTTAAAACCAGCAGGATAAGGATACTCTGGAGCTAATCTATAATCAATAGAAATTATCTTACGCTTTAATTCTTTGGCTAATTTATAACAAATATTACTGTGTGTATCGATAGTTCCAGAGACCCAGCCTCCCCCATGAATATAAATAATGATTTTAGAAGCTTTACATGGATCGATGACCCTTACCTTTATTCCATCTAAAATTATATCTACATATAATTTATTACTAATTTTAGGATTAACAATACTTTGAACTGCTCGATATAATTTGATGTTCTTTTTTATAGGAAAATTTTTAACTATTTTCATGTTCTTCACCAATGTTTTTTCAGAATAAAATATTAACTCATTTATTCTACTTCCTATTATATAATATTTAAAAGTATTTTTAAATATTAATTTTATTCGAGTATGACAAATTACAAATAAAGACAGTATCGAAAGATGAACATTTAATAAGGATTAGACCAAATCTAATCCTT
>CAZEMQ010000053.1:0-6474 GCA_964513435.1 uncultured Muribaculaceae bacterium | reverse complement strand
TTCATCAATATATAACCCATCACCATCAGTAACAACAGTAATTTGCGTGCCATTTAACGTAATATAGTTTAAAGATAAATGTAAAGTACTATCTTTTTGTACACTATAATCTTGTAATGTATTTCCATCTTCTAACACTTTTCCAGCAAAGATTAATATTTGGTCAGAAAGTGGTATACCTTCTTTATCTTCAATTTGGGCTTTTACATCTTCAATTTTATCTGTAGGCTCTACTTCTAAAGTAATATGTTTCCCCGATGTTGTTTTTACAAAAATTTGCATCGCTTCAACATTTAGAGGTGACACTAGAAAAATAGTTGCCAAAATTAATATAAACCCTATTTTAAACCCAAATTTTTTCACAATTATATGCTCCTTTTCCACTATCTTCTTATCTATATTATCATCTACTTTATACTCTATCACAAAAAAAAGAAAAAAACAAGGTGAGTTTTTCCAAGGTCATTTTTTAATGAAAATTTTTATTTGAAAAGAATATCTTATCGGAAAGCATCATAACAAATAATTGGATGATTAAAAATAATTGTTATTTTAATCAACATTTTGCGATTATGTATTGCTTCTAAGTAATTTTTTATAAAAATTATAATATTAATTTATATGGAGATGTTTATGAACAAAAAACATGACAAATTACTCCTTATTGCAGTCATAATCATTGCCATTTTTGGTATTGTTATGATTTATTCTGCTAGTTATATTTGGGCAACATATAAGTATGGTGATGCATTCAAATATGTTAAAGCTCAAAGTGCCTTTTTTATAATTGGACTAGTTTTAATATATGTAATTAGTAAAATAGATATAAATATTTTGCATAAAAAAGCAAATTTAATTTTATTAATATGTTTTATTTTGCTCGTTTTAGTTTTAATTCCTGGTATTGGAACTATACGTAATGGTAGTAGAAGCTGGTTTGGTATTGGTGGCTTAGGTATACAACCAAGTGAATTTGCTAAACTAGGACAGATAATATATGTCGCCAAGTACTTAACGAGTAATCAAAGACTAGTAAAAGATATTAAAAAGGGAGTATTACCGATTTTGCTAGTTATCGGAGTGTTTTTTCTGCTTGTTATGTTAGAGCCAGATTTTGGAACCGCTGTTGTTATTGTACTTACTTTGGTAGTTATGATTTTTGTTTCAGGAGTTAAATTATCTTTTTTTGTAAGTATCGGAATATGTGGCTTAGTGGGAATTGTAATTTTAGTAATCATTGCACCTTATAGAATGGAGAGAATTATCTCATTTTTAAACCCTTGGGTTGATCCTTTAGGTTCAGGATATCAAATCATTCAATCACTTTATGCAATTGGTCCTGGTGGACTTTTAGGTCAAGGATTTTTGCAAAGTCGCCAGAAACAATTCTATTTACCAGAACCCCAAACAGATTTTATCTTTTCAATTATTTCTGAAGAATTTGGTTTTTTAGGTATTTTGATAGTTTCTTTTTTCTTAATCTTTATTTTTTATCGAATAATAAAGATTGCTTTGAGACAAAATGATTTATTTAAAAAACACTTAGCTTTTGGATTAGGTTTTGGAATAATAATCCAATCCATTTTAAATATTGCTGTTGTAATCGGATTAATTCCTGTAACTGGAGTAACTCTACCCTTTTTATCTTATGGTGGTTCAAGTCTTTTAGTTTCGATGGTAAGCATTGGAATTATTTTAAATATCAGTAAAAGCTAAGTATTTTAATCTATTAATTACATAAAATTTATTAGGTGATATAATTGTTTTATAATAATATTCATACAAGAATTAGATATGTTTTCTTAGTTGTTAGCATTATATTAATTATAGCTATTGCCCGCGTTTTTTATATCCAAGTCTTTGCATACGAAAAGCTTAGTGCTCTGGCAGAAGCTTTATGGAGTAGAAAATTACCTATTTCTGCAGACCGTGGGGAAATCGTTGATCGTAACGGAGTTGTACTAGCTACTAATATTACTACGACATCTTTAGTAGTTGTCCCTAACCAAATTGAAGATAAAGAATATGCAGCATTAAAATTAAGTGAAATATTAGATTGTGATTATGAAGATATGCTAGCTCATTTATCGAAAAACACTTCAATTGAAAGAGTACATCCTGAGGGTCGCCAGCTAGATTATGAAACAGCAGAACAAATCGATGCTTTGAAGCTAGATGGTGTATATTTACTAAAAGAATCAAAAAGATATTATCCATATGGAGAGTTACTTAGTCATGTTTTGGGCTATGTTGGAATAGATAATCAAGGTTTATCTGGCTTAGAGCTTTATTATGATGAATATTTAACTGGAGAAGATGGCTCTATTAAGTATTTTTCAGATGGTAAGGGACATAAGTTAGAACTTGCTGAGATTTACGAAGCACCAACTAGTGGGATTACTATACAACTTACTATCGATATCGAACTTCAGCAAGCAGTCGAAAATGAACTTGACAATGCCATGTCTAAATACGATGCTGATAGTGCTATAGCCATTGCAATGGATCCTAATACTGGAGAAATTCTAGCGATGGCATCAAGACCTAATTTTGATTCAAATAATTACCAAAATTATACTACCGAGGTTATAAATCGAAATCTCCCTATTTGGATGACTTTTGAACCAGGGTCAACTTTTAAAATTATAACGTTAAGTGCTGCTGTTGAAGAAGGCTTAGTCAATTTATTTGAAGATATGTATACCGATTCTGGGGCTATCACCGTTGATGGAACTACCCTACACTGTTGGAAACACGGTGGTCACGGAGAACAAACATATTTAGAGGTTGTAGAAAATAGTTGTAATCCTGGTTTTGTAAATTTAGGTCTTAAACTTGGTAAAGAGACTTTGATGGAATATATTTCTTCTTTTGGTTTTGGAGAAGAAACTGGCATCGATTTAAATGGTGAAGGTTCAGGTATTCTTTTTGATGTTTCAGCGATGGGAAATGTGGAATTAGCTACTACAGCTTTTGGACAAGGTATAAGTGTTACGCCGATACAACAAGTAAGAGCTGTTAGTGCAGTTGTAAATGGAGGTATACTCTATACTCCTTACATAGTTAAAAACTTTTTAGAAAGTGAAACAAATACTATAATAAAAAGTGTGGAAGCACAAGAAGGCAAAAGAATTATTAGTGAGGAAACATCAGAAATCGTTAGATATGCCTTAGAAAATGTTGTAGCCAAAGGTAGCGGTCATAACGCTTATATAGAAAATTATCGAATTGGAGGTAAAACAGGAACAGCCCAAACTGTAGAAAATGGTACTTATAGCGATTCTAAATATATCCTCTCTTTCATCGGTTTTATGCCTACAGACAATCCAGAAATTGTTGTTTATGTAGCAGTTGAAAACGCCAAAAATGTTACCCAGTATGGTGGAACTGTAGCTGCCCCAATTGCTAGAAATATCTTTTTAAGTGCCATTGAAATTCTAGACATAGAACCAGATAGCGAGGGAATACCTAAGGAATACTCTTGGTTAGATACCAAATATATTGTTGTCCCTGATGTAACTGGATTATCATTAGATGAAGCTAAAGAATTACTACAAGATTTTAATATTGAATATAGTGGCAGCGGCGAAACAGTAATATATCAAACACCAAATGCTGGAATGTATGCTAAAGAAGGAGGGACAATTGTTTTGATGCTTAATTAATGTCAAATGTTGTCAAAAAAAATTTAAAATTAAATAAGCCCTAAAAAAATATAGTATAATAATTAAAGAGGTGACTTTTATGTTAATTCTTGCTAAAGCTGCTATGGCTTTAATGCTTGGTTTTGTTTTATCATTGATTACAGGATTATTTGTTATTCCTATATTTAAAAAATTGCATTTTGGTCAATCGGTCAGTAAATTGATTTCTAAAAGGCACTTAAAAAAAGAAGGAACTCCTACAATGGGAGGAATAATATTTATTGTACCTGTTATTGTTTCCTTAGTACTCCTCTATTTAAAAGGTAGTATCGAGATAAGCTATAATTTAGTAATTGTTATATTTGTATTTTTAGCATATGCATTGCTTGGTTTTATCGATGATTTTTTAAAAATTAAATTTCATAATAACGATGGTATTAGCTTGGTTTCTAAATTTTTAATACAAATGATTATTGCGTTAATTTTTTTCTATCTTTTCATGAAAGGTGGCGGCGAACCAGCACTTAGTTTATCTTTTTTAAACATCTATATTCCATTAGGATGGATGTTTGGTTTGTTTATCTTATTCTTATTAGTTGGAACAACAAATGCTGTAAATATAACTGATGGGCTTGATGGATTAGCAGCTGGTCTAGCAGCTATAGCTTTCTTCGCATACGGAATTATTACTTGGAATGCTGGTTGGTTAGAAGGATATCAAGAAGTTGCTATCTTTTGTTTCCTACTTACAGGATCTTTAATTGGATTTTTAGTTTTCAATACCCACCCTGCTAGAATTTTTATGGGAGATTTAGGATCTTTAGCTCTTGGAGGAGCATTGGCCAGTGTGGCAGTTGTTTCTAGACATGAGTTATCCTTAGTTTTAATCGGTGGAGTTTTTGTAATAGAAACATTGAGTAGTTTAATTCAAATTATTTCCATCCGCCAATTCAATAAAAAGGTATTTTTAAAAGCTCCTCTCCACCATCACTTTGAAGAACTTGGTTGGGCAGAAACTGATATCATAAAAATGTTTTGGGTTATAGGATTTATATTATCAATGGCTGCAATAACTTATGGAGTTTGGTTATAAAAGTAGTGTTAAACTGCTTTTTTATTGAATTTTTCATGGTTGTTCACTTTTTCTTCGTTATAATTTCACATTGCTTAGGCAAACTATAAATAATAAAAGGAGTTTTGATATGAAGAGTAAAATTTATTTTTTAGTTTTAGGTATTTTAATCGGAGCAATTGTAGCTGTTTTAGGAATTTTTCTTTATGTTAAGTTTACTGATAGGACTACTATAAATGAAGATGTTCCACAAATGAATTTTGAAGGTGAAAGTTCAGTTCCTGATTTACCCGATGAAGGTTCATCAGAAAATGAAGAAGCCTTAGATAAACCAGAAAATGGCAATAATGAGGAACCACCAGAAATACCAGATGGGGAGGAAGAAAATAATGAGTAAGAAAAAATTAATTTTAAATATTGTTTTGTTTACCATATTGACTGCAGTTTTAACTGTTCTTGTCATACTTACTATTAGGGAAATTAATAACAGTAATAATACTTTTGGTGAGGATATGAACTTCAATGATAGTAATAACGGAGATGTAAGTTATAGTGCAGTAACAACAATTGATGAAGATACAACGATTACTAATGGGACATACTCTTCTAGTCAATCTATAGAAAATGCTATTTTAGTTACTGGTGATATTACAGTTAATATTTCTAATATTGAAGTTGAGAAAACTGGTGATGCTGATACAGGTGATGAAGCTAGTTTTTATGGGAATAACTCGGCAATTCTTGCTAAAGATGGAGCTACTTTATATTTAGATAATATCACTGTTACTACTAATGCAACGGGAGCAAATGGTGTGTTTTCATATGGTGGTTCAGCAACTACCAATAATACTTCTTCCGATGGGACTACAATTTATATTAGTAACTCTACTATTACTACTTATCAAAATAACTCAGGTGGCATCATGGCAACTGGTGGAGGATATCTATACGCAACAAATTTAATAGTTAATACTTCAGGTATTTCTAGTGCAGCAATTAGAACAGACAGAGGTGGTGGCGTTGTAGAAGTTCAAGGAGGAGAATATACCACATCAGGTGCTGGTTCTCCAGCTGTTTATTCTACAGCTGATGTCACAGTAAAAGATGCAACTTTAACTTCTCTTGTAGCTGAGGGAATAGTCATAGAAGGTAAAAATAGTGTGGTATTAGAAAACTCAACTCTAACTAGTAGTAATACAGAGTTGAATGGACTTTCAACAACTTATAAAAATATATTCTTATACCAATCTATGAGTGGTGATGCGGCGGTAGGTTCTTCTTCTTTTACAGCTAGTGGCTCTACTATCACTACTAATAATGGAGATACCATTTATGTTACCAACACTACAGCAGAAATTACTCTTATTAATAATACAATTATAAATTATGACAGTACCGGAAATTTCCTACGTATTCAAAAAGATTCTTGGGGCAATGAAGGAAGCAACGGCGGAGATGTTACTCTTTTATTAAGTAATCAAAATGTTTCTGGAAATATTGTGGTTGATGAGATATCTACTTTAGACATGACTCTTGAAGATAATTCGTATTATGAAGGAATAATTAATGGCGATAATACAGCTGAAAGTATTAACTTAACTTTAGATGCTACTTCTAAAATAAAACTTACTGGTAACTCTTATATTACTTCTTTAACTACTGATGATTTAACTTATAGCAATATTGATTTCAATGGCTATACACTATATGTAAATGGTATTGCTATCAATTAAAAAAATACCCGAATTACGGGTATTT
>CAZEMQ010000052.1:0-6515 GCA_964513435.1 uncultured Muribaculaceae bacterium | reverse complement strand
CATAATAGCCTTAGTTTAGAAAATGCTTGTCTTCACGCCTTTACGGTGTGAGGCAAGCGGGGTGAGTTTTTGGTATAGAGAACAAAGGTTGAAAAATATAATTGATGAATAATTTGTCTGTCGCTCCTGTTGTTCAGGAGTGACAGCATGGCGGCGGTATTGTCGCCGCAAAGAAAAATTAGGGTAATCTTGTGATAATTTCCCGCAGATCGGACAATACGAACAATGCGTTCAATGTGAATAACACCGGTAATGTGAACAACAACAACGTGAATAACAACGATAATGCGGTCCGCCCGAGACCTTTATAAAGTTCCAGAGTTATAAGATTAAGGTTTTGTAATGAGTGAGATAAAGGACAAAGATTATCCTGGAATATGAATTCCGAACGCGTAATATGTACGAAGAGTTATACGTAACTCTTCTAGATGGCATATTTAAGAAAATGATTAAACTAAAAAAAATGACAAAAATTACAAATCATCTGAGCCAACAAATAAAGAAGCATGTAAATTGATACGAAATTATTATGAAAAGCGAATTATGTTAGAAAAGATTTATTCTCTTCTAACAAATATGTGTAGCTAAGGCTATACCAAGAATCTATTTAATGCCTGAAGATATTCTTCTAGGTTTTATTTGTAATGTTTGCTCTTAGAAAAGGAGTGATTTGAAATTTATGTCTAAGACTTATATTTCGCTTTATAAATCTGGCAAGTTTTATAATGCGTTTGGGGATGATGGATTAATACTTCACAGTTTGATTGGGTATAAATTTGTTGAACATAAGCAATCCGTAGGGTTTCCTGAAAGTGCTTATAATAAAGTAAAAAGCATTTTGGATAAAGAAAATATTTCATATAAAGTTTATAACAAAGAGAGTTTGGTTGAAGAAAAAAAGGGAATTTCTAAAAAATATAATAGTGCATTAAGCAATGCTTTGAAAAAATATGATACTGAGAAGAGATTGATACGTATCAAGGAGAAAATCAATTCTTTTAGTGCTGAAGATTTAGAAAAAATTATTGAAGGAATTGAAAATGGAGAAAACAACTCACAATGAAAAGTTTTTAATATTAAAAAATATTAAAAGTTTCATTGTAGATATGGAAAAGCTCTTGCCGACTTTTCCTAAAAAAGATTATATTTCTAGGTCATTAATCTATAAAGATGCCTTAGATTTATTAGAGTTGGTAGCAATGGCTAATTATGAAACACTAATTGATAAAAAGCATAATTATCAAATTGCTGCTTTAGCCAAGATTAATAGGATTGATTTTTATTTAGAGCGAGCGTATAAACTCAAGTATATAAGTGAACGGCAATGTATTGGCAAATCAAATCAATTACTAAAGATTAGTAAAATGATTTATGTTTGGTGTCGGAATGAAAAATGATTTGAATATTGCTAATATACTTAATATATATGAAAAAGAAATTTCTAAAAATATAAAGAATAAGAAAAAGTTGTATAACTTTGAGATAAATAAGATGCAAAATATTACAAATATTTTAAATATGATGAAAAATGGAGAAATTGGCCATAAAAAATATAATATATTTTTAATATATGAGCCAAAATGTCGATTGGTAATGAGTCTTAGTGTTGCTGATAAAATAATAAACCATTTTATTACTAGATATTCTTTAGAAAAAAATTTAACTAAATATTTAGATTTTAGAAATGTTGCTACAAGAAAAAATATGGGAACAGATTATGGAATTAAGTTAGTTAAAAAATATATGAATACTTTGAAAAAAGATAATGAATTGTTTTATATATTAAAAATAGATATAAGTAAGTATTTTTATACAATTGACCATGAAATATTATTAAAAGAAATTGAAGGTAAGTTAGATGATTATGAATTTGAAATGTTAAAGAAAATCATTGAGACTACCAATGCTCCATATGTTAATAAAGAGATATTACATACTATAGAGGTAAAAAATATTGATTTGCCGCTATATCATCAAGGCAAAGGATTGCCTATTGGTAATATGACTAGTCAGTTTTTATCAATATTTTATTTAAATCGTTTAGACCATTTTATTGTTCACGATTTAAAGTTAAAATACTATGTTAGATATATGGATGATTTTGTAATAATGGATAAAGATTTAGATAAGTTAAAGAAAGCTAAAGATATAATTGTTGAAAAGTTGGAAAAAGAATATAAGTTGCTTGCTAATAGAAAGAAAACTTGTATTGTAAGTTCAAAAACAGGTTTTAGTTTTTTAGGTTATGTATTTAAAGTACTTGATAGAAAATTAGTTATACATGTGAAGAGAAGTAATTTAGAAAAGATTAAGAAAAGGGTTAAACAAGTAAGTTATTTGTTTAAACATAATAAAATTAGTCATTATAAAGCTTTTTGTACAATTATGACTTATTCTAATTGTTATAGATATTGTAGTAATGCTAAAATATTAAAACTTATTGATAAATATTTTTATGAAAAACAAGTATGAGTTTTTTAAAAAATTATATAAAGATTACATAATTATATTTGATTATAATGGAGAAAGAAGAACAATGGGTTTTGATAAATTATTACTTAAGTATATGAAAGAAGATGATATTAATTATATTATTGTAAGTAATGATTTTTTAGTTTATAAAAGAATATGTAAAGTAAATAATTATTATAAGTATTTAATTAAAGAATTTATTGAAGAAATAGTAAAAGACTAATTTTGGTAAAAACAAAATTAGTCTTTTTATTCTACTGATTTTAAAGAATCAATCATATTTATCTTTTTTAGAATAAATGAAGTTATTATTTGAACAACTATTGTAAATATTACCATAATTATAATTGTATAAATATAACTTAAGTAGTTTATATCTTTGATAAATATTATTTCATCTGTTTCAGCAACTGTTAGAACAAAATAATTTAAACCAAGACCTAAGAATATTCCAATACATATACCAATAATGGTTAAGATAATTGTTTCTTTGTAGACATACATTGATATTTCGTGGTCATTAAATCCTAGTACTTTTAGAGTTGCTATTTCTCTTATACGTTCACTTATATTGATAGTTGTTAAATTATATAATACTGTTATTGCTAAGAATGATGAGAAAGCAATGATTAAAAATACTATATTGTTCATGCTATCGATTATGTCTTGAAGCATTGAAATGCTATCTTGGGTATATTGAATGTTGCTGAAGTATTCGCTTTCTAAAATAGCATTACCTTGCTCATTTATATTAGTTATAATTGTATTATAAGTTATGTCTTGAAATGCCACTTCATAGTAATCTTTACTCATGTATATGTAGTTGTTGATGTAGTTTTTACTAATTCCACTTATTTTTATGATGTATATTTCATTGTTGCTGTCCCTAAGAGTTATTGTGTCTCCGATGCTTACATCTAGCAAATCTGCTATTTTTTGAGTTACTATAGCTCCATTATCAGATAATGTAAGAGGGACTTCATCGACATCAGTTAAATTGAAGTAGTTGGTGATATCATTTTCCTCAAAGGCTATAGCATAACAATCAATATTTTTATTGTTGGCATTAAATGTTAATGTTTCTAAATGGGTATATAAAGGATTGGTAATATTAAGAGATTCTAAGAAGCTAGTTATTTCTGGGCTAGAAGTAGTTAATTCTTCGTTTAATATAAGCATTGAATCATAGGTTTGAATATCATTAAATTGGATATCTAGTATTTTAGATATGCTATCTTTAATGCCAAATCCAGTTAGAAGTAGGGCAGTACAACCAGAAATACCTATCAAAGTCATAATAATTCTTTTTTTATATCGAAATAAATTTCTAATCGTAACTTTCCAAGAAAAAGATATTTTTTTCCAGATAAAGTTAATTTTTTCAAGTAAAACTTTGCGTCCACTTTTAGGACTTAATGGTCTAAGTAAAGTAGCTGGAGCATACTTAAAGTTTCTATTTACGGCATATATTGTAACTAATATCATGGTTAAAAGACATACTACAATAATAGCTATACATATTGGAATATTGACATAGGTTTTTAAACTAGGAATGATAAATGAATTGGTATAAACGTTGTATAAAACTTGAGGTATTATAGTATACCCAATTGATAAACCAATTAATATTCCGATAGTAGTAGCTAAAGTTACATAAAAAGTATAACTAAGTATTATTTTGTATTTGCTAATACCTAATGAAGTAAATATACCAATTTCAGTTCTTTCTTCTTCAATCATTCTTGTCATGGTATTTAAACACATTAGAAAAGCAACTGCTATAAAAAATAATGGAAATACTGCTGCAATAGCATCTATTTTAGTTGCTGATTCTAAAAATGTTGTATATCCGCTATTATCTTCTCTGCTAAATAAATACCACTCGGGTTTCTCTAAATTTTCGATTTCTTCTTCTGCTTCTTCAATTTCTGCTAGAGCATTGTTTATTTCTTCTTGGAATAAATTATAGCTTTGATAATATTGAGCATATGATTCATCTAAAGCTTTTTGAGACTCATCTAAAGTATTTTTAGATTCACTTAAAGTGTTTAATGTTTCTTCATAGGTGGTATTCCAAGTTTCTTTTGCTTCTGCAAGTGCTGTGAGTCCGCTGTCGATATCAATTAAATTGGTTGTGATTTCGTTTAGATTAGTTAATAGGGTACTATAATAAATGTATTCTTGATTAGTAGAATCCATACTTTCTAAGATAACACTAATAGTACTTATTTGTTCATTTAAAGAGTTTAGACTCAGTTCAATACTTTCGGTTGTAATGCCTATGTTTTCTAAAGCTAGATTAATTTCATTTAGAGCAGATGTTAAAGTTTGTTCTTGTTCACTTAAAATTTGTTCAGTAGAGATTCTTTGCTTTTCAAGTTCATCATATCCAGAATTTATTTCTTGGTATCCAGCATTGATTTCTATTTGAGCACTATTTAGGGCATTTAAGGCTTCATTAAAGTCTTCTTCATTTTCTTCAGTTATTGTTGCAATCTCTTCTCTAGCATCATATATCTTTTCCATTGCTTCAGTTTTTATTTGTTCATAACGTCTGGTTTCTTGAATTGGAGCTAATTTTTCTAATTCGGTTAAAAGATAGTCAATTGCTTCTTCATAATCATTTTCATAAGATGTAGCTTCTTGAGAGTCTTTAGCAATTAAATATATTTCGGTATAATATTCTAGATTGAAATTATCTTTATCAATATATATTATATTATCTAATTTACCATCAGATACTGTGGAAATTCCTAAATTACTATAAATATACATACTACTACGAACAGTTCCAACTACTGTAAATGTTGTATTGTTTAAATAATCACTACTAGTTTCATCATCAATAGTAATTGTATCGCCGATATTGTATGAGCCATCTAAAACTAGACATTCATCAGCACTTTGAGGCATTCTTCCACTGATAAGAGTTAAATTATTAATATATTCAGTTATACCATATATTTTAGTAGCATCACCATCAATAATAGTTTCATATGAATAATTTTCTTCAACTATAGCAACGTTTTCCAAGTTTTTTAAAGCAGTAATGTCATCATCGGTCAGACCCATAGTGCTAATGATACGAAAATCTAAGAGATTAGTAGTATCATAATATTCATCGAGAGTTTTTATCATATCCGATGAAGTTTCTCTAACACCAGCGAAAAAAGCAGCTCCGAGTGCAACAATGAATACTAAGGAAATAAAACGACCTAATTCTTTTTGGATCTTTTTAAAAGTATTTTTAAATATTAGCATTACCAATCAATCTCCTTAACTGGAATAGGATTTTTGTTTTTCTTCGTCGATTCAATAGTACCATTTTTAACCCGTATTACTTTATCTGCAATTTGAGCAATAACAGCATTATGAGTAATAATGATAGTAGTAGTCTTAGTTTTATGACAAGTGTCTTGAAGTAATTCGATAATCATCTTGCCGGTTTTAGAATCTAGTGCTCCGGTAGGTTCATCACAAAGAAGTATTTTTGGATTTTTAGCTAGAGCTCTAGCAATAGAAACTCTTTGTTGTTCTCCACCAGATAGTTCACTTGGAAAGTGATTAATTCGGTCTTTTAAATTGACACTTTCTAAAGTTTTTTTACTATCACGAGGATTTTTGCAAATTTGATTGGCTAGTTCAACATTTTCTAAAGCTGTTAAGTTACCTACAAGATTATAAAATTGAAAGACAAAACCGATATCATAGCGACGATATCTAGTAAGTTCTTTATAATTAAAATTAGATATATCTGTGCCATCGATTATAATGTTGCCACTAGTTGGAGAATCCATACCACCAAGTATATTTAAAATCGTCGTTTTTCCAGCTCCAGATGGACCTAATATTACAACTAGCTCACCTTCATCAATACTAAAAGAAACATTTTCTAATGCTTTAATTTTTACTTCTCCCATTTGATAAATTTTTGACAAATTTTTAACTTCGATAAAAGCCATATCATTACCTCAATTCTTATATCTATATTATAACTTAAATTTAACTTTAAATAAATGAATTCTTTGTGATAAAATGTAATT
>CAZEMQ010000051.1:0-6535 GCA_964513435.1 uncultured Muribaculaceae bacterium | reverse complement strand
TTAAATTTTCTTTTGATTCTTTTTCTTTTAGCCATATAAATCCTCCGCTATTATTATAGCATGTATTTGATTTTCTGACCATTTTATGCTAATATATTCCATGGGTGATTTACGTGTTAAATGATGATGTAAGCTTTACTATGTCCGATGGTGTAGTAATAAGAGGTAGTATCGGGGGTAATGCTAGTGCTAATGATTTAGTGATTATGCTTCATAGCGGTGGATATGACCGTAGGGAAAGAGGAGTTAGAGGAAAAGTTCATACTGAAAATGGAGTAGAGAAAATATATTTTGAAGAATTGGGGAATTATGAATATTTAAGTAAATATTTAGCAAATGATACAACCATTTTGGCAATAGACCAAAGAAATCATGGAGAAAGTGGTAAGAATATTGATTCAGAAAAATTGAGTGCAGATGTAAAGGAAATAGTACCTAGCATTACTGATGAAGTTATTACTAATATTATATTGGCTTTTAAAAGAAAAGATAAAAAAGCAGTTAAAGAATATGTTGAAAACTTAAATGTAAGTGATGAATTAAAGAAAAAATTACAAGAGTATTTAAAATTTCCTCCGATTAAGGATATGTCTTTCCTTTTGCTGGCTAAAGATTTAGAAGAAGTCATTAGCCAAGTAAACAAAGATGGTAGATTTCAAAATGTTCATTTAGTGGGTACTTGTATGGGAGGCTTGGTATCTGCTTTATATACAATGGATAATCCAGATAAAGTAAAGAGTTTAACTTTATTTTCACCGTTATTTACTTTAGAACAAGCTTTTATGAAGCCCAAATTAGAAAAACAAATTGATAAAAAGGCTGTTGTTGACTCAGGAAAACAATTTAGAATGGGTAATGCTGTTGAAGGATTAAGCACTTATGAAGAAGTTGATAAAATTTTAAAGTATTTTAAGAAAGGATTGTCTGAATTAAATATACCAATATTTTGTATTCAAGGAGTTGATGATAAATTAATATCATATCTTGATCAAAGCGAATTATTTGAATTCTTAAAACAATATCGTGAACAAAATAAAATGGCAAGTGTACATTATGCAGAATGTCCAGGAGTTCATTGTCTTTACGATACTATTTTTACAGCTTTAGATGAAGTTGTTCCATTTATTTATAGTAACTTAGGTATAAAAAAAAGCAATATTACTAGTCGATAATGACAGGTTTATTGCTTTTTTCAAATTCATAAGTGTTTGTATTATTAATTAAATCATAAATGATACTTGCTCGGAGTTCATATTTATATTGAATAGAATTTTTATCGATTATTGTAGAAATGGGAAACGATTTAAATTTATTTAAGTATTTTTTCCCTCTAGAATTAAATCCTAATATTTTAATATATGTTATATCTAAGTTATCTATCTTTTTTAAAGATGTAATAATGTGAATAAACATTCTATTTAATTTATTGTATGTATATCTTTTAGTTTTTATATGTTTAATAAATTCTTCTAAATCTTTAGAACTATTTATATATTTTTGCAAGCGATGTTCTATTCCTTCATCGACATCCAAAAAATCATTTAAATTATCGATAGTATTAATTTTATATTGTAATAGTTTAAAGTAATTAGAGTAATTGATAGATATTATATTGTTTTCTACATTATTAGGTATATATTTAGTTATATCTTGTTTATCTTTAATTTTAGTTCGAATATTAGAAGCACTAATTATAATATCGTTACTAGTAATATCGTGATAAGAATTAGTTCTTTTAATTGTTTCAATAGTAATAGGATAGTTATTTTTTAAAATTGCTTTAGCATAAGATATTCCTAATAAATCATTTGGAAGATAGGAAAAATCAATTTCTAGTGCTTTAGCTAATGCAGTAGGGTAATTAAGACCGTTTTTTAATTGGGCTTTTACTTTTTGGTTGTAATCATCCTTTAGTTGTTTTTCGGCGATAGTTAAAAGTTTTTGAGCATCATTTGTCTCACTTCCAAATATTAATTTAGTTATGTTGAAATTATTTAATATTTTTATAGCTATATTAGCAAAAGTATCTGCAGATTGAGTTCCATAGATAAAGGGAAGTTCTAAAACGATATCGATATTATTTTGTAGGGCAATTTTTGTTTTGCTTTCTTTAGTTAGTATTGATATTTCTCCCCGCTCTAAAAAATAACCATTTAATACTAAAATGATTAGAGAATCAGGATATTTTTCTTTAATCCTATTTATATGATATAAGTGTCCATTGTGAAACGGATTGTATTCACAAATAATACCAATTACTTCCATAAATGCCTCAAGTTAAATAAAAATATGTTGAAGTCATAATAGCTACTAATTCGTTTTGGTCATTATATATATTAGCTCTTAGAGTTGCTGTAGTTTTTCCAGATTTTATCATTTCACTTTTAGCTAATAAGTATTTGCCAGTAGCTTGCTTTAAAAAGTTAATATTAGCATCTAGTGTTACAGCTTTTCTTTCGTTTGCTCGACATGTAACTCCCATAACAGTGTCGCCGATACTAAAAATCAAACCACCATGTACTATATTAAACGGATTGTAAGAATTTTGTGTAATATTTAACTTAACTGTACTTGTAGTATTACTAACTTCAATAATTTCAATATTGTTGTGTTCAAGAAATTTATTTTCTTCATTTTTAATATTCATAATCCACCTCAAGAATAATTATAACACGGTTATTTAATTATCGCAAAATTATGATATAATGTATAGCAGTGGTGGTGCGTCATGATTATTGCAATCGTTGGTCCAACTGGTGTTGGTAAAACTAAAATGAGTATAGAATTAGCTAAGTATTACAATGCTTGTGTAATAAATGCCGATGCTGTACAAGTTTATCGCGGGTTAGATATTGGTAGTGCTAAAGTATCAGAAGAGGAAAAAGAAGGGGTAAAACACTATTTATTTGATATAAAAGAACCTAATCAAGAATATAGCGTAAAAGACTATCAAAATGATGCTCGTCATATTTTAAAAGATAATATCAATAAAAATGTCATATTTTGTGGAGGTACTGGACTTTATTTGAATGCTGTGTTGAAGGATTATCGATTTTATGAAGATGAAAAAAATGAAACTTATGATAATTATTCTACATCAGAACTTGCTCAAATGGTTTTAGATAAATATCCTGATTCAAAAATAGATATTAATAATCGAGTTCGGCTTATTAGAGCTTTAAATAAAAGGGTAGTTGATAATATTAAACCTGTTATGTTATATGAAGACGTTATAATTATTGGTTTAACTACCCAAAGAGATAGATTATATGATATAATTAATAGTAGGGTCGAAGAAATGTTTGAAAAAGGGTTAATTACTGAAGTAAAGGAATTAGTGAAAAAGTATCCTAATTCTAAAGTATTGAATAGAGCAATTGGATATAAAGAGGTAATTGGTTATTTGAATGAAGAATATAGCTTAGAATATACAAAGGAATTAATTAAAAAGAATAGTAGACACTATGCTAAAAGACAATATACTTGGTTTAATAATCAAATGAATGTAACTTGGTTTGATGTTTCATATGATAATTTTTCTGTTACTGTTCAAGCTGTAAAAAAATATATTGATGAAAAAATAAGTGGTGATTAGATGAGTACAAAGAAAAAGGGGATTATTTTACTTTGGATAAGTATATTTGTAATATTTACTAGCATGACATTTTTTGTAATTGGATGTAATTCTAGTTATTTAGTCAATGATTTAGCTAAGCGTTTTGCTTTAATGTTTTTGATACTTGCCATTATATTGATGATTTATAGCATTTTTTTAATTATTAGATTTAGATTATCACCAGCGATTAAAAAGGTAAAAATGATTATTATATCCATTGTTATTGGCATCTATGCTCTTGGCTGTTCTTCATTTTTATTTCTTTTATATGGTCCATATGATGGATTTAGAACGTGGCTTATAACAACCGCAATGGCAACGATGAACCATCAATATTATTGTAAGTGGTTTTATAGTGATGATGTAATAAATGCTGTTTTAGGACAAAATTATGTTGTTGAAAGTGATGAATCAACAGATCCAACTTTAATAACATTTGAAGAAACTACTGTTTATGCTAATGATTTTGAAAGACAGATATTAGAGCGAGATGAAGGCACTTTATACAAAATAATTGAATTTACAGTAAATGATTGTGATGCTTACTTAGCTGTTATTTATGATGCTTCAAAAATAAGTGTTGGAGTTAGTAAGTATCTTGGAAGTAGTGGACAATATATTTATACTATGGCTTCTGAACAAGGAGCAGTACTAGCTATAAATGGTGGTGGATTTTATGATCCAGGATATAGTAGTAATGGAGCAAACCCTTTAGGGGTAACAATTGCTGATGGAGAGATTATTACCGATGAGGAATATAGTTCTACTAATGGAGGAATAATTGGATTTGATCAAAATAATCGTTTGGTTTTAATGCGTAATGCTAGTGCTCAGGAAGCGATTGATGCTGGTATACGTGATGCTGTAACTATGGGGCCATTTTTAATTGTCAATGGTAATATGGCTGATATTAAAGGTAATGGCGGCTGGGGTTATGCTGCAAGAACAGCAATTGGTCAAAGAGCTGATGGAATAGTTTTATTATTGGTAGTTGATAGTAATGAATTTAGAACCAAAGGGGCTTCAATTAAAGATTTGGCAGAGCTTATGGAACAATTCGGAGCAATAAATGCCGCAAACTTAGATGGTGGAACATCTAGTGCTATGGTTTTAAATGGCGAATTAATCAACGATCCAATAGATTCAACTCTTGCTCATAAGACTAGAGGAATACCGACGATATTTAAAGTAGTGGAATAACAAGGAACCTTGTTCAGATTGTTTTCGAATAAATTTTGTTAGTAGTCTAAAGGTTTGTTTTTAATAAAAAATGATATACTAGAAGCGAGGTAAGGCAATATGGAAAAGCAGATATTAAAGGGATTAACTATAACATACGATAAATCAGAAGAAGAAAAAGTAAATGCAATATCTGAAGTTATACAAAGGCATCAATTTATATTTGATGGTTTATTTGATGATGAAAATAATAACACAATGATAGATGTAAATGATTTCAACAATTTAGTTAATCAGGTTGTTGCAAAGTATGTTGCAGCAATAGAACCCTTTAAAACAGAGTTTGAATCGGAAGATTTTCTTCTTTCAAATTATTTAGGATATTTAATATTAAAGTATAATCAAGGAAATCATCCCAATATGCAATATGATAGTGATGTGACTGTTGAACAAGTATTATTTGCATTATCAATTAAATACTACAATTATGATGTTGAAAAAATAAGTCAAGCACTATTATCTGAATATACCGAAATGGTTAATCACTTAAAAGAAGAACAAAGAATAAACCTTTATAACTATATATTAAGATGGCTGTTGAAACAGTTAGAAGAAACTGATAGATCAATGATTGAACAGCTTGGACCAATGCTTTTAGAATCGGTAAAAAGGAATGCAGAATATGGAAAGTATTTACGCTCACATAATAGTGAATTAGATAATTTAAAAGAATTATCTAAGGAAGAATTAGATAAATTATTTATTGATTTTCTAAGCTACATTAATGCACCTCAAAAATGGGTTGAATTATATAATGAAGCACGCCAAAATAATTTAATTACCTTTGAATATAGTAAAGAAATGTATAATGGAGCATGTTATTTTGATGAAACCGATAATAAACGGAAAATCAAAGTGATTTCCAATGGAACCATACGTGCATTTATAACTTTTGTACACGAATTTATGCATTATGTTGTAGGTATGCAAAATGACAAAACACCTCTTTCGCTTTTAGAATTTCCTTCAATTTATTATGAAAATATCGCTGGAGAGTTTTTGCAAAGCGTTGGTTATGGAGAGGGAATAATAGATGACATATTAACTATGAGATATTCAGATAATTTGCGAAAATCCGACTCTAACTTCAGACTATTAACAGATATTTTAAGCATTAAAAAATCTGGATTGATTTCTCTTGAAGCAAAAAAAGCAATTCATAAAAGCGGGATTGAAGCACGTAACATAATTAAAATTCGTAGGGCTGAAGAGTACAAAAGTAGAGGTGATGAAGTGCCAGAATATCTTTTAACATTAGAAAATCCTGATGAAAAAACAGTAGATGAAATGACATATAGCGAAATAGATGACTTCATAAATAAATTTGTAATTGCTAAATCTGAAGATGACATACCACTATTAAAAAGCACTTCATATCTAGTTGGAAGTCTATTAGCATTTGAAATTTTAGAAAACACTGATAGAAAGCATAGCAACGAAATGATGATTGATGTCACAAATCAATTAGATAATCATTCAATGGCTAGTATAATGCAATTATTTGGAATAAATTTATCTAGTGAACCTGAACCAAAAATAATTAGATAGCTTGAAAAACAAAAAAGAAGTACATCTGTTTAAAAATATACCTCTTTATCACCAATTTGAAAGCAAGAAACCTTGCTTTTTTTAGTTGAATTCTAAATAGAACAATGTATTAAAATTGTGTTCTTCTATAAC
>CAZEMQ010000050.1:0-6670 GCA_964513435.1 uncultured Muribaculaceae bacterium | reverse complement strand
GATATTGAAAGTATAACACAAAAATATCAACAGAATGATTTTTTTACAAAGAAAAAGTAAATTTTTGAATTGAGCAAGAAATTGCTCTTTTTTATTTCCTAATAATAAAAAATATAAAGAGCAAATTTAATAACAAGTAATTATCAAAGAAAAACTTGCAAACATTAATAATTCGCAAGTTATATTTGTTAAATCCTTTTATTTATTCTTTGAGACTTCTTTTTCTTTTTGATAATTTGTAATAGCAGAGTTATCTTTTATGAGATTTGAAATAGAATTACCTTTATTTAAACTATCTATAACCTTAGCCAAATATTCTGAACAATCAGCGATTTGAAGCCATGGCTTTTTTATAATTTCTTCTGGAATATAGGTTAAATTAGTTGCGTATAAAGAATTGAATAAACCTTTTTGATAAGCTTCATCGAATAAATCAAATCCAGCAGTAAATAAAGCAAAGGTAACAAAGAAAAATATTTTGTTTGCTCCTCTATTTTTTAGTTCTTGAGCTACATCAAGTGAAGATGTACCGCTGGCAATCATGTCATCAACGATAATTACATTTTTGTTTTTTACATCTTTACCTAAGTATTCATGTGCTACTATTGGATTGTGTCCATTTACTACTTTAGATATATCACGTCTTTTATAAAACATACCGACATCAACTCGTAAGATATCAGCAAGAAATCTAGCTCTATCCATAGCACCCGTATCAGGACTGATAACTAGGGTATCCTCACTATTGAAGTGTTCCTTTTTTAAAAATGATTTTAACATATCATTAGTTGGAAAAAAGTTATCAAAGGGAAGAGTAGGGATAGCATTTTGAACATTAGGATCATGAGCATCAAATGTTACAATGCCGTTAATACCTAAGTTTTTTAACTCTTGTAATGCTAAAGCACAATCGAGAGATTCCCGAGATTTTCTACGGTGCTGACGAGATGCATATAAAAAAGGCATAACAACTTTAATATTCTTAGCATGTCCCATAATTGCTGATATAACTCTTTTAATATCTTGAAAGTGTTCATCAGGACTCATGTGATTGGTTATACCATACATTTCATAGGTCATACCATAGTTATGAGTATCACTAATAATATAAACGTCTTTGCCTCTGATAGTTTCTAAAATAGTAACTTTACCTTCACCATCATTAAATCTGGTGATATCAATAGGAATTAAATAGTTGTCTTTGGAATTTCTAATTTTTTTGATTTCCTTATTTACTTTCAGACCTAATTCTTTACAATTATCCATTGCAATTATACATAAATCTTCTTTATTTTTCATATTCGCTCCTTTTCTTTATTTCATTTTATCATATTTTATAGTAATAGGCTATAATAAAAAAAGGATGTTTAATGATATTTAGTTTGGATACAATTCTAAAATCCAATTAATTATTAAATTTTTTATTTTATAATATTCTTCTTTTGTAAACTCCATATTTGCTATGCAATATTTTTTTGAAGAAATATGAGCACAAAACATACATTCATAAAGGTCGAAACAGTCCTGTATAAATAAAGAATTTATAATTTTATTAGAACAAATTACATTATAGGAATTACTACAATTTTGTGAGTCATTAGTGCGAATACAAAAAGTACAATTTCCTGACCTTTGGCTAGCTAGCATATATTCACAATTGCTACAGGAATTACAATAGATAATATTTTTGCAAGCTCTTGAATCATTGGACCAGTAGACATTTTCACAAGCATATATAGTATCACTCTTGACTACATTTATAGAATCATAAACTCGTTCAGTGGTAGTTAAGTTGATATCGTTCCAAATTTTAATTACTTCATCAATATTATTTATTTTCTTTTTGTCTAACATCCAACCTTTGGTAGTATCAACTTTTATCATATTCGTATTAGTTATAAATTTGGGACTATTACTTGAGTTACTCCAAGTGAGTTCGTTAGTTGTTGAATCATAGACTTGTTTTGGTAGTTTTATATCAAAAGCAAATTTGTCTAATAATTCTTGAAAATTATATGTATTATCTTGATAGAAGACATTGTTAAATATTTTGTTAACTATTTTTAAATATTCAAATTCATTCATATTATCACTCGCTTTCATCAGGAATTATTAAGTCTTGAGGTTTTATCTTAGTATTAATGTTAAATGTAAAATCTTGTGATTTGTTTTTCGAAATATTTTTAGCAACAAAAGAGTTTTTGTTTTTCTTAATACTAGGTATACTTTGATAATTTATTGTTGTTGCTTTAAAAGTAGGAAGTAAGGTATTGTCTCTTTCAATTCTTACAACACATTCACGATTATTTAAATTACTTAATAGTTCTATTTTCTTTTCCTTAGAGTCATCGAGAGGTATCTTGATATTCAGATTATCTACAATAGTTGTAGCATCTTGCCTTGATGTTCTAAATATGTAGTAGTTGCTTGTATTTGCAAATATAGCGTTTTTTAAACTTGGTGATAATTGATTAAAATATTGGGTGGCTAAAAATAAAGATAAGTTGTATTTACGTGCTTCAGATAAAAACCTAGTCAAAATACTATTTTCAATAGTGGCTACTTCATCAATAATAAATATTATTGGCTCTTTAATAGATTTTTTTCTAATTAATGTTAACATTTGATTCATGATTAAACCAGATACAACTTTAGTAATTTTTGTTCCCAATTTAGTTTGATCTAAAGAAAATATTGTTAAGTAGTTATTATCTATAGTGTTTTCTAAGGAAGAATTATTGGTATCACTTAATGTGGGTAACATTTCCATTTCATCAATAAAACTAATAATTGGTGATATTGCCTCAGTATATGATTTAGTTTTTAACTCATTAAAGTCTGATAAAAAGAAGTTAATAGTACTTGAAGATACATTTCCTTTTAAATCTTTAATTAATTTATTACGAAATTCTATATCAAGTATTAATTTTTTTAAATTAGTAAAAGAAAATTTTTGATAAATAAGTAAAACATTAATAGCATGTCTTAATACTCTTTCTAATTTAGAGTTGTATTGATTACTAATAAGATTTTTAAATAAATCTAGTAAAAGTTCAGTTTGAGATAAAGCATCACTAGTATTTTCAGCAAAAAGATTAAGGGATTCGTTATCAAAATCAATAATTTTTCCTAAGCCGCCGATATCATTTACCAAATCAGCATGTGGATCGATTAAAACAATACGATAATTCTTTTTGGTAGGATTAGTTTGGGTGATGTTGTAAACTAATTTACTAATAAATTTCGATTTGCCAGATCCAGATGCCCCAAGAATCAAGGAATGTTTAGCAAAGTTAAAATCAGCAGTGTTTAAATATTTATCACTAGATAAATAAGGAAATGTTTGTACTTTTAATAAAGCATCATCTTCTTTAGAATTTAAAAAACTAAGTATTTTACTAATATCTAGGTATTTAGGAATAGACTTATAAAAGTACCTTTGGTTACTTTCAAAATTAATTGCTAATATACTAGCTGGTATTCCTAGTATCACATGATATTTTTTAATTTGTTCATTTTTATTAACATAGTAAGTGGTATTAGATATTATTTTATCTTCGTATAATTTTAAAAACTTAATATTTAAAAATATTAGATTACCTTTATCTTTAATTTCATTATAATTTATTAAATCGATAACACTACTACCAATTGGGTGAATTATAGGATAAGCTAAACTTCTTTTGGGTTCTGTTAAAGCGGTAGTAGTTTTTAGTACAAATGAATCCAATCCGTTAATAGTCGGGGGCATTTGTCTATTAATTTTAAGAAAATATTGTAATTTATTTTGATTATTTACTAGTGTAATTTGCCACTTTTTAAGTATTCCAGCATAGTTAGAAATAACTTGAATAAATTTGAGCCATTTTTCTTTTGTTACATATTTATTTGTTAAATAAATTTCATAAGTATACATTTTCATTTCCCCCTTTTTCTAAAAATAGTATAACAAAGATAAAAATTAAAAAACTGACATTTTATAAATCAATTTTGTCAGTTTAATAAATAGCTATTAGAAAGTCTGTTATATCATCATGATAATATTCTAATTCAGGTAATTCTTTTAAGTTATATGGTGAATTTGGAAATATTTGGGTATAAAAGTCTTGGGATGCTTTTCGTATGTCGGAAGGTTCTTGGGAATTTATACGAAACTTTAACCATTTGCTAGTAGGAATAGTTATTTTTTCGAATCCTGGTATTTCTTTTTTATAAATACAATAATATTTTTGGACAATTTCCCGAGACTCATCATAAGTAATCATGCCATAATCTATATTGCCATAAATACTATAATACTTTTGATAAGTTTTTTTAAAAAAAGTAGGAGCATCTTGTTTAATTGTTTCATTGCTGCTAGGAGTTGATACCCCATATAAATGCATTTCAGGTAATTCAATTATTTCATAAGATATTTCGGTAGTTGGTTTGATGTTTTCATCAAATGTTATACGAGGAAATATTTTTAGTTTTGTGCATTTACTTGCTTGACTTGGTTTAATGCCATGAAAATTTTCGAATGCTCGAGAAAAAGATGTAGCATTTTCATAATTGTATTTTAAAGCAACATCAATAACTTTAGTATTATTTTCGTATAAATCCACTCCGGCATTAGATAATCTTCTTTTTCTAATATATTCGCCGATAGGAATATTACAAACCATAGCAAAAATTCTTTGCATAGTGTAGGAATTTACTCCCATAAATTTAGCTAATTGTTCATATTTTATTTTTTCATCTAAGTGTTCATCAATATATTGTGTTATATCATTTAGACATTTATAGATATTCATATAAACCATCATTCCTTCTATTGTTTATTTTATCACAGTTCACATAATAAAAAAAATAAAAATATATGATTAAAGGATGCTTCACTCTATGATTTTTGGTATAATGGATATTGAAAACATGGTGATGGATATGGGCATTAATTATGATAAAATGCAAAAAACTATTAATGAATATGGAAAATATATATTATCTTGTATAAAAAGCGAGTTTGGAGTTTCTTTAACTAGCCAACAAATGCAAACTTTAGAATATTTATTAAATACTGAATTCATTATAATAGAAAGTCCATCTAATGCTGATATTGAATTCTTTAGTAAACAAGAAGGGATTGAAAATCCTGATAAGTATAGTATAGATTATGTTCCATCAGCACATGGTGGAAGAACCAAAAGTGATAATAAAATCCATATATATCCATATGCCAAAGCCTTTAGTGATTGTAAAACAGATGATGAAATAATTAAATTATGTGTTGATAGTATTGTTGTCCATGAAATATTTCACTATTTTATAAGACCAAATTTATCTTTAGAAAGTGATACTATAAAAAATGAATTTGGACACTTTTTAACAGAAGGATTAGTTCAATATTATACGGAAGTATTTATGGAAAAGCATGGATTAGGTAGACCTAAATCTAATTATGGGAAGAATGTAGAGTTCGCTAAAAATCTTATTTCATTTTTCCCACCTGATTTATCACAAACGCAAATAGATAGAATAGTATTTACATATAGTCTAGATGAACTTTTAAAAATTTCCCAAAAGGGAAAAGAATTGTATCAAAAATATTGTGATGATTTACAATTTCAAAAAGATTTATCTGCCTTCATTATAGATTTATGTTTAAATGTTGGAATGAATGAAGAACAAATAAATGGAATTATTAAACATTATATGAAGATGACTGATTTAGATACTATGTTAGATGAATTATCTAAACATATAGAAATGACTTTTAAAGATAATACGAATATGAAAGATAGCTATCTGTTGAAATTAAGAAGTCTTATACCTGATAAATCAAAAGATTTGAAAACAGTTATTGATATGCTATGTCAAGATTACCCATTTGATTTAGATGCAGATTTGAAGTATGATGAATTTATTGGTGCTAATTTTCCCTTGCAATTTGAGTTTTCAAAAAGATTTAGAGAATTTATAAAAGAGGTTATGACTAATGATTATAAATTAGAAAATCCAACAATGTCTTTAGAAGATGAAATGAATTATAAATTAAAATATATAAAGAGTGTAGCTGATGGTTTTTTGCTAATGCATAAAGATGAAAGTGGTAGAATTAGTTGGAGTATTGATGATGAAAAAATACAAGCCTTTATGAACCCATCTGATACAAGGAGGGAAGTCTAAGATGTATCAAAAAATTTATATTATTGGGACAGTGGGCAGTGGCAAAACAACTTTAGCTAAGAGGCTAGCTTATAAATTAAATATAGAAAGCTATGAACTAGACAAAGTCATTTGGGATGACGATAATGGAAATATAAAACGGTCATCAAAAGAAGTTGATTACTTGTTTTCAAAAATATTAAAAAAACCTTTTTGGATTATCGAAGATGTTGGAAGAGAATGTTTTAAAGAAGGCATAAAACAAGCAGATATCGTATATTACATAGATTTGCCTCGACTAATAGTTTATAAAAGATTAATTATGAGATATGTAAAACAAAAAATAGGAATAGAAGCATATGATTATAAACCAACATTAAAGGGGCTTAAAGAGTTATTTATTTGGGCTAAAAAAGGTTTTAAATCGAAGCAAGAGAAAATAGCTGAAATTAAAAAGAATGCCCGAAAGTATGAAATAATAAATTATAAAAATTATTTTAAATTATAAATATATCAAAATAGGTTG
>CAZEMQ010000049.1:4918-6758 GCA_964513435.1 uncultured Muribaculaceae bacterium | reverse complement strand
TGATGACCATAACTCAAACTCGTCACATATTGACAAACAAGGGTATATAGTTTATAATTTTTAGTGTTAGAAGGTGAATATTTTGTATAACGATAGATTATATTTAACTCCACAAGAAATTTTAGAGAAAGAATTTAAGATTGATGCTAGAGGATACCGTCCTCAAGAAGTTGATAAATTTTTGGATATGGTCATCAGAGATTATACAGAATATGCAAATATCGTAAAGAATTTAGAAAAAAATATAAAAGATTTAACTGATGATAATATAAAATTAAAGCAAGAAATTAGACGTTTAAAAGAAAATGTTTCTAGTGAGACACCATCTAGAAGTATTAGTAATGTCGACCTTCTAAAAAGAATTAGTCAGTTAGAAAAAATTGTTTATGGAAGTAGTGAATAATTTTTAGGCAAATGCTGCATAAGAAAGTTATGTAGAGGAAAGTCCATGCTCGCACAGTCTGAAACGATTGTAGTGTTCGTGCCTAAGGAAACAATAACTTAGGGTAGCTTTTAGCTAACGGCTTCGAAGAAACCTTAAATGGTTTTGGTAGATATAAAAGTGCCATAGAGACGAGTTGCTTTGGAAACGAAGTAAGTGGAACGCGGTAAACCCCACGAGCGAGAAACCCAAATTATGGTAGGGGAGCTTTGATTTAGGAATAAAAACTAATGATGAGTCCGATGACGGAAGATAAATATTTGCCACTTTACGTATGTAAAGTACAGAACATGGCTTATTAAAATTATTTTTATTTTCATAAAAAAAGGAGTGGAAAGTTTTGAACGAAATTGGTGAGACTCTCAAAGAAGCGAGGGAATCTTCAGGTGTTAGTTTGAATGAAGCCAGTAAAGATTTGGAAATTAAACCAGAAATATTGGAAAATATTGAAGATGGTCGAACCGGTGCTTTTAAAGACATCTTTGAACTTAAAGAATATATTGCTAGTTATGCAAAGTATTTAGGTTTGAATGAAAATCAGTTAATAGATGAATTTAATGAATATATGTTTGAATATACTTCAAAGATACCTATTAAAGAAATTGAAAAGACTATTGAATTAAAGATTAAAGAAGAAAGAAAAGATGAGAAGTTAGCATCGCCTTATACTAAAGAAAAGAAAAAATATAATAATTGGGTATATGTTTTAGTTTATGCAGTTATCTTTTTGATGATTATAGCAGCAATATTTTGGTCTGTAAAACAAGTTACAATCAATAAAAACATAACGGATACGATTAGTTATAGAAGGTAGGTAGTAAATGAAAAATATGACTTTGCCAAATAAAATTACAGTTGCGAGAATTATTTTATCAGTATTTATAATAGTAATGTTGTTGATTCCTTGGTATTCTTTAGGGGTTAGATGGCCGATATATCAAGTTGGAAATATTCAAGTCGATATAAAATATGTCATTGTTGGAGTTTTATTTTTAATTGGTTCTTTAACGGATTTCCTAGATGGTTATTTAGCACGTAAGAATAATCAAGTTACTGATTTTGGAAAAGTTGCTGATGCAATTGCTGATAAATTATTAGTTAATGGCTTATTAATTATTTTGGCTTATGAAAGAGTAATTTCTATAATTATTCCAGTAGTTATTATAACAAGAGATATTGTGGTAGATTCATGTAAAATGATATCTGGTAATCATGGTAAAGTTGTAGCAGCTTCAATTTTAGGAAAATTAAAAACAATTTGTATGATGTGTGGTTTAACGTTAATATTATTTTATAATTTGCCATTTGAACTTATCAACTTGCCAATTGCTGATTTATTCTTGATAGCTGCGACAGTTTTATCAGTTATATCTGGTTGTCAATATTATTATAATTCAA
>CAZEMQ010000049.1:0-4818 GCA_964513435.1 uncultured Muribaculaceae bacterium | reverse complement strand
ATTCTAAGAAAAAATGAAATGAGGAGTATTAATCCTCTTTTTGTGTGCATACCTAGACATTTTTAAAAATTATTCATAGGATAAATTAGAAAGGATGGAATTAAATGAATTATTATAGTGAAACCGATTCTAAAAAGAATATGAATAAGACAAGTTCAGCAACTGGTATGGAGGGTTGTGGAAGTAGTTTTAATCAAGGGATGGATATGCCAAATTGTGGTTGTTCAATGATGCCAATTTATGAATGTCCACAAGAAAGAGTATGTCATAGATATATTTGTTATGATGTCCCACATATAATACCGTGTAATACAAGAATAATTAATCACCATATTTATCGACATACATATTGTCCGGAATACACTTATTGTGAAGAAAACGTATGTGAAAATACTTATGAGCGAGGATGCTGTTAACGATGAGAAAAGCCTCATCGTTTTATTTGATGTTAATTTAGGTCGGTTTGATAAACGTTGGGGAATAAACTAAGATATTAACTGTTGAAGCAATAGGTATATTAATTTCGCACTGGATATTTGAATCTAATTGTTTTTTTGCATTGGAGTGTATTTCTGCTTTCCTTTGGCTGTATGGACATTGTTTTTTTTTAACATTTTGATTTAATCACTTATTTTTCATAGAAAACTTCGCCGATTTATTATATAATATTTACGATGAGGTGAAGTGTAGTGAATATTTTTGGAGAAAATACCGATTACTTGCAAAAACTTAATAAAGCACAATTGCAAGAAATTATCGATGAATATAATAAATTAGCTAGCATTTATAAATTAGAAGTTGTTAGTAAAAAGAAAGTCAATAAAGAAAAATTAATTGCTAAAGTAGAAGAAATAAAAGAAAGTTATTTAAAATATTTGGTTTTATCTTTAGATATAGAAGATTATAATGCTTTAAAACAGTTAGTGTTCAAAAAAGTTAATGATGCTTTCTTACATGAAAATAGAGATTTTATTAACTTTTTGTTAGCTAGACATGTATTATTTCAAAGACAAGATTTGGTGATGGCTTGGGATGTAAATGCATTATTAAAAAATATTATTAAGGATAAAGATGTAATTAAAGAAGTAAAATTATGGAATAAAATATATAAATTAGTTGATGGAATGATTGTAGCATATGGGGTAGTTAGTAGAAAGTACTTTGATACTATAATTTCAGAAATGGAAGATAAAGAATTGATTATAGCAAAGTTAGAATATTATTACAAAAAAAATTATACTATTGATGCTAGAAAAATATATAGTAATAAGTTAACTAGCAAAAAAAGAATAAATAATTACGCTAAAAATAAAAAGTATAAAATGTTTACTAATAAAGAATTTAGTGAATTGGGTACTAATGCATATCATCATGGAATTAAAAGTTATAAAAAATTTATTAAGATGTTAAAGACAAATTATGTATTTAGAAATAGTGATATAGAATTTGTTGATAAAAATATAGTTATTCCATATTTATATATTTCTTTAAACGAAGAAGATATAGCTAAAGAAAATTTGGAAAATACTATTGTAACCTTGTTTGAGTTTAAAGGTGATAAATTAAAACATAAGATGTTAGAAGAGGTAATGAAGATAAGAGATGAGTTCCCTTTATGGGAATATCGTGGTTTTACAAAATTGGAGGTTAATAATGAAGAATAAAAAGGGATATACTGCAATAGAACTAGTGGTGGTAATAGCAATTTTTACCGTTGCCTATTTTTTGGTAGTGAATGCAATTTCATATGTTTTTGATGTTGATTATGAACAAGATTTATATGACATGAAAATTGCTGCTATTGAAAAACAAGCAATTATATATGCAACAGGTCATACAGAAATATTTGCTGATAGCGATGATGTTTACATGACAGTTGAAGAATTAGCTTTAAATAATGCTGTTGTTTGTACTACAGAAGGTGTTGTTGTTGATCCAAGAGATAGTTCAGAAACATTAAATGACTTACGAGTTAAAATAACTAATAAAGATGATGAAATAACTGCTGTAGTATTGGGGTAAGCAATGGCAGTAACTAAAACTGATTTTATTAATTATACAAGATGTTCTAGGTATGTAGCTTTAGAAGAAATTAGACGTGAAAAATTAGATGCTGATATTAGTTATGAAGAATATAAGAAACAAGAAGAAGATGTCATATTAAAAGAACTTTTATCTGGAATGTTTGAAGATGAAAGTTATGAGGTAGATACAACAATTAAGGTAAACAAACAATTACAAGCTATGATGCCATATTATAAGGAAGTTGAAATAGAAGCGGGAAGACTTACAAATAAGTATTTTAAAGGAAGGTCCGTTTATGCTAGTTCGACTTTCAATCAAGAAAGTTTTGAATTTAATAAAAATGGTATTAAATATATTTGTTATGTCGATATATATAATGAAAATGGGAAAAATATCAACATAATTGAAGTTAAAGCTACTACTAGTAGTAAGTATGTAGCTTTGCAAAGTAATCATAGGAAAAGTGAAAAATTTTCGATTTTTTATTTTGATAAAAACAAAAATTGTTATTATTTGAAAGATGAGATTGAGGATTATCCTTTGGAAGAAGAAATGCCTTTGGAAAATTATGCTGCTCAAAGAGAAAAGTTATTTGATAGATATGGCAGTGTTGGAGGTTATGTATATGACTTAGCCATTCAAAGATTTATCTTAGAGGGAGAATACAAGAAATCTGGTAATGAAAAGGCGTTAGAAAATATTCACTATTATTTAGCAGTTTTAAATCATAATTATATTTTTGATGGGACATATGAAAATAAAAAGGCTATATATAAGCCTGATAGTGATGGTAATGAAATTGTAGTATTTATTGATTTAACAAAGGTTACTGAAGAGTATCAAAAAATAATTGCAGCATCTGCAGAAAAACTAGAAAAAGATATATTTACTCTTGATGCTAGTCCTTGTCCAATGGGAAAATGGTGTGAGAGAAAAAAGGTTAAAGAATGCCCATATTTAAGTGCTGTTTGCGGAAAAATGATTCCAGAAAAAAATTCCAGTTTGAATTATTTGAATAATGGAGCAGGTTTTAAAACTTTGGATGGGGAAAGATTAAAGGGCTTAGAATTAATCAATGAAGGATATATAAATATGTTGGACGTTCCTGAAGAATGGATTGTTCATAAAAAACATCAAATTCAAAGGGATTGTTTGCGTTTTAATCGGGTCTATGTTGATAAAGAGAAAATTAAAGCGGGTATTAATTGTTTGGAATATCCAATATATCACTTGGATTTTGAAACGGTGCCTTGTCCAATGCCAAGATTTAGAGGAGAAAAACCTTATATTCAGTCGCCGTTTGAATTTAGTTTGCATATTGAAAGAGCACCAGGTGTTTGTGATAAAGAGAAAGATAATTATATTTTCCTAGCTAAAACGTTTGATAATGATGAAAGAGAAGACCTTGTAAAAGCTTTAGTTGAGTATATCGATTCATCTAAAGGAACTTTGTTAGCTCAAAATGTAGCATTTGAAAAAGGTAGAATAAAAGAACTATCAGAAATTTTTCCAGAGTATAAAGATAAGTTGATGGCTATGTATAATCGCGGTTTTGATTTGATGTGGCTTGTAAACACGAAAAAAGAATTGTATGAAGAATTAGGATTTGATAAAGAAAGGGCAAGCCTTCCTAATTATTACAATAAAGATTTGAGTGGTTCTTTTTCAATCAAGAAAACTTTACCAGTATTTAGCGATTTATCATATAAAGATTTGACAGTTAAAAATGGAACTGAAGCAATTGTTGCATATGTAAGTTATAATAGTATGACAAAAGAAGAATATGATTTATATTATGAGGCTTTAAAAATATATTGCCAACAAGATACTTGGGCAATGGTTGTAATATTGGAAGCATTACGAGAGTTGTGTAAATAAAATGTCAATTTTTGGGGAAATGCTTGAATTAATAGTTAAAAAGGATATATTATATATAATATGGAAAAGGAAGTGGGTTCATGTTATATCCATCGGTAGATAAATTACTTAATCTTGTAGATTCTAAATATAAGTTAGTTCATGTTGCTTCGATAAGAAGCAAGCAAATGCTTGAAAATAATCATTTTCAAATGAAAGAAATTGATTATAAAAACAAAAGAACATTGGGTAGAGCACTTGAAGAGGTTGAAGCAGGATTAATTAAAATTGTTGAAGATAAGTAAAAATATACTTGATTATTTTATTAGAATATGATAAGATAATCATGTTCTTGGGGAATTAGCTCAGCTGGCTAGAGCACCACGCTTGCACCGTGGGGGTCAAGAGTTCGAATCTCTTATTCTCCACCATATTGATTTTTAAGTCCATGTATATGGGCTTTTTATTTTGTTCCAGCAGAGTATAAGCTTTTTATTAACAAAAAAATATCATAAACTAATATGATATCTTTTTCAAATTCTCGACAAAAGCCGAATGTTCGCTAGGGACTCAATTTCGTAAATGATTAAATTGTAACAATAATATATTATATTTTGTTAATATTAGCATTATTCATTACCAAGTTCATCAATGCGTTTTATATCATCATATGTTTTTTCTTTATAATTTTCTAATTCATTAGTCATTATTTTTGCTTTTTCTCCTTTCCAAGTCAATTTAATCTCAACACCATTTTGCTCGGCATAAATTTTTATTAATGTCTTTATAAAATGATGTATTTGCTCATCAGTCATTTTAATTTCCATAAATTCCTCCTTGCTATGATTTTCTTATTAATCGTGGTTGATTGAAGAGTCCTTTTGAGTCAGTATTCGCAGTACTGGCTCTTTTTTATATAAAAAGACTAGTCGGTTT
>CAZEMQ010000048.1:0-6758 GCA_964513435.1 uncultured Muribaculaceae bacterium | reverse complement strand
GTTCAATTATTGTTTTAATATTGTTTTTCCAGAACAAATTACTTTAGCATTACGAATTAAATAATCTAAAATATTAGCTTTTTTTATCTCGCTTTCTACAGTTACATCTACCTCATCAATTATATTTCCCTCAGAATCAATTATCTCGGCACTTCCAACAATATCTCCTGGTTTAACTGGAGCAGTTATTTTATCTATCAATATATTAAAAGTATAGTCATTTACTTCATCAGTGTTTTTTAATAATTCAGTAGCATCTTCTAGTAAAACAATATTGGCATAATCAACTTTACCACCTTCAACTCGAACTTTACCTAAAACTTCAGTAGTTGTTTTAATGATATTAATCTTAAATGTATTAAAACCATAATTTAACAACTTTACGGTATCACTACTTCTATCTTCTGATGATTCTTCCCCCATAACAACTGATATAAGACGAAAGTTATCTTTTGCTGCTGTTGCAGTTAGACAATAACCTGCCGTAGTAGTATATCCAGTTTTAAGTCCATCAATACCATCATAAAAACGTACTAGTTTATTGGTATTTACTAACCAAGTTCGTGTTCCATCATTTCTTTCTAAATATTCTTCATAGATACTAGTATATTCCAGTATTTTTTCATGTTTTAAAAGTTCTTTGGCAATAATTGCCATATCATATGCTGTCGAATAATGATTTTGGTCATCTAAACCGTGAGCATTGACAAAATTAGTATTAGTAGCTCCAAGCTCTTTTGCTCGTTGGTTCATCAATTCTACAAAAGATTCGTGTGAACCTGCAACCTTTTCTGCTAAAGCTACAACTGCATCATTACCACTAGCTATAGCTACACCCTTTAATAAGTCATGAACTGAATAAACTTCACCCGCTTCTAAAAAGATTTGTGAACCACCCATACTTGCAGCTTCTTCACTTATGGTTACTTCATCTTCCAAATTTAAGTTACCATCATCTATTGCCTCCATAATTATAAGCATACTTGCAATTTTAGTCATTGATGCTGGAGCTAATTTTTCATTAGAGTTTTTTTCAAACAAAACTTTACCTGTTGCAAAGTCCATCAAAATCGCACTTTTTGCTCCTGGAGCATAGTCTTCTGCAGCTTGAACATTTAAAGTAAACAAACAAAAAGCCACAATAATTATTAACCATTTTTTCACTCAACTTCACCTAATAATTATTATGACTTTTAAAAATATTTATTACTATATATCATATTCGTAAATAGTTGCATTTTTAGGTTTGAAACTTAAAAAGTCCGTATTTTGATCATAACCAATTATATTAAAATGCAAAGCTTTGATAAATGCACCGTGAGAAACTATTAAAACATTTTTTCCATCATAATCTTTTTTTATCTCATCTAGTACCGCTTTAGCCCTTTTTAAAACATCAGACATAACCTCAATGTTTCCTACGCTATAATCTAAACTAAAATCCCACGTCTTACCAATTAACTCATAATCTATTTCTTTACCTTCGTAATCTCCTAGAAATCGTTCTTTTAACTTATCCCACTTTATAATGGGTATTTTATCATCCACTATTATAAAAGCTGTTTCAAAGGCTCTACTTAATGGAGATGAAAGACAAACATCAATAGAAAGATTTGCAATGTCTTTTTTCAAATTCCGAGCTTGAAGTTTACCAAATTCACTTAAAGGAATATCCATATGTCCTTGCATCAATCCTAGCTTATTCCACTTTGTTTCACCATGTCTTACAATATAAAGTTTCATAACGTTATCTCTCTAATACTTCTTTGAGTATTGTTTTTATTTCTTTAACATCAGAGCACTTAAGAGCTTTTTCTAATAATTTTTTATGTTCATAAATATGTAATTTAGTTTCTAATGAATCTAACTTTTCTTCCGTACTTTTTATACTTCTACCAATATAGCTTTTAGAAACATCTAATTCATCAGCGATTTCTTGAAGAGTTAAATTTTCTTCATAGTATAAACTAAATATCCTTTGACTATTAGAGCTTAATAATGAATGATATATTTCTAATAGATTTCCATAATAAATAAATTTTTCCATAACTATCACTACTAAAATTATAGCAAAAATACTCAAAAATAAAAACCACTATTTGTGGCTTTTACTATATTTAACAAATACAATCTACGTATGTATCAGATAAACATCTAATACTACATAAGCAACTGCAATCCATTGTAAAGAAGACATTAGTAGCAACATACGGATATAGACTAGTAGCATCAGTATTATCAGCAAGAACTCTGAATGTACAACAGTTTCCCTCAATCTTTTCTACCCTAAAGACACTAGAACATGTAGTACTAGTAACATCACCAGAACAACTTTCTGTTGAATCTTTAGTAATTGGCATACTCCAAGGCACTCCATTTCCACAGCATGTGTAAAGCATTACTGGTCTAGTGTTACATACTATACAATTTGCTCCGCCGCCGAGTACTGGTCTATCACAAGTTTGCAAACAGTTATCAGGACATGCATTTTCTTGGAGTACTAGAATAACACATAATATTTCATTTATGCAATTGCCGTTACTGTTGGAATTTTGATTATTCATAAACTTTCACCCTTTCATGTACTTTCATTAATAATTTATGAATAATCTAAAAATAAGTGTCAACTAACAATCTAGAAATACCTTTGTAAATATTGTGTGACAATATTTATCTGTCCTTCTAAAAATGTTTAAGGCTATAAACAAACTGCAAATGGTTTATTTTCTATTGCTACTATCATTTTTTTAAAATTTATTGTATAATTAATTAGGTGATATGAATGCAAATATTACAATATATTATAATAGCTCTTATTTTGATAATAATATCTTTAGTTATTGTAAAGTTATCCAAAAGAGATTTTAATATTGAAGCAAATAAGCTAATTACTTATCTTGGTGGCAAAGATAATATTGTCAATGCTGAATGCAATATGTCAAGATTTAAAGTAATACTTAAAGATGTATCTTTAGCTGACAAAGATGCTATTCAAAAACTCGGAGCTAAAGGTATTGTGGAAATTGACAATCAGCTAAAGATTATATTTGGAAAAAATGCTAAACAATTAAAAAAGTATATCGAAGACATTCTCTAAGATATACTTTTTATATTTTTTCAATATCAACAATATCAGTTATTTTAATAAGACTTCCATCTAAAGTTAACAAATTGATATTAGTTCTACCTACTATTTGTGTATCAAAACTACGGTCTTTTAATGTAATATGAACTTTGCTTTTATAAACATGGTCTTTAGATGCAAATATTTCATTAATTTTTTTGGTTAGATCTACTGTATTAATGTTTTTATTGTCTTTATCACTTCGAAATAAATCTTGAACATTATCTATTTTTTTATTGATTGGATTAGCATATACCCTTGGAATTTCCATAACTTCACCCCACTATATTGTATGATAAATTTTTAAAATAAACACATACTAAAAACATGAAAAGAATTATTAATAGTCCTTTATTGTTGTTTACTCCACTTTTAATAATTATGGTAATAAGTCTTATGGATATGCAAAATGCTAAATTACTTAGTTCTTTGTATGAAAACAATTTAACAAAACAAATAATTTGGTACATAATAGGTTTTTTACTTATTTTTCTTATTAGCAAATTAAATATTCAAGTGATTTTAAAATATTCCAAATATTTTTATTGGTTATCTATTATTTTACTCGTTTTAGTTCTTTTTTTAGGACCTGAAACAAATGGTGCTAGAGCTTGGTTTGACTTTGGTTTCTTTGCATTTCAACCAAGTGAACTTACAAAATTAACATTAATTTTATATTTAAGTGATATAGTCAGTAAAAATAAACCTAATTTTAAATTGATATTAAAAGTAGGCATTCTTACTATAATACCTTCAGTTTTAGTTTTTTTAGAGCCTGATACTGGAGCAATTATTTTTTACTTTTTAAGTGCTATAACGATTCTTTATTTTGCTCCGATAAAAAAATATTGGTTCTTAATTCTAGGGGGAATTATTATTTTATTAATTGCTTTATTTATTATTTTATATATCTATAATCGGGATTTACTAATAAATTTAATAGGAACAAGTTTCTTTTATCGGGTTGAAAGACTTATTACTTTTCAAACAGAATCTAGTTATCAATTAGAAAATGCTTTAATAGTTATCGGTTCAGCATCTTTATTTGGAACGGGATTAAATAAAGTATCATTATATATACCAGAAGCTCCGACGGATTTTATATTTGCTTTTACTATTGGTAATTTTGGAATAATCACTGGCTTTTTAATCTTACTTTGCTACTTATCAATTGATTTGTTTTTGATTAATCAATATTTAAAACAAAGGACAAAGAAAATAAAACTAGTTTTAATTAGTTTTATTAGTATATTTTTCTTTCAGCAAATAATTAACATTGGCATGAATTTAGGATTAATCCCAATAATTGGTATCCCTTTGCCATTTTTATCTTATGGTGGTACTACAATTATTATTTATTTTATATTTTTAGGCATGATATTAAATCTTCTTAAAAAAAGTTATTAGTAGGGTTGATAGTAACTATAACCACTACTGTAAAATGGTCCATATGGTCGTGGTTGGTATGGTGGATATGGTGCTACATTATAAATTGGTCTAGGTCTAGTTAAACCAACTGCTGCTCCTCCAACTAAAGCACCAGTTAAAAATGGAAATACGAATCTATCTTGATTAGGTCTTCGATTAAATCTTGGATACATAAAGAAAACTCCTTTCATAGATAATGTATGAAAGAAGCATTTTTTGTTTAGATTAATCGCCTAGTAAACCTAAATAATAATTTTTCTTGCCCTTTTTTATAAGCAACACTTTTTCTTCAATAGCATCACTTTTATTAATTTCTTTTTCTAAATCAGTACATTTAACATTATTAATACTTATTGCTCCACCATTAATCATTTCTCGAGCTTCTCTTTTGCTACTAACGATTTTATTATCAACAAGCAAATCAATTAATTTAGTATTTTCATTTACTTTAAATCTTGGAACATCATTGATTGAAGAAATAATTTCATCCGCTTTTAAATTCCATATCTTATCTGAAAATAAACATTCACTAATATTTAATGCTTTATTAAATTCTTTTTCGCCATGCAAAAATGTAATAATCGATTTAGCTAAAGCTTTTTGAGCTTTTCTTTCTTCTGGATGTTCTTTTAAACTTTTTTCTAACTCATCTATTTCTTCTTTGCTTAAGAATGTAAGTATCTTTAAATATTCAATTACTTTAGAATCTTCAGTATTTATCAAGTATTGATAAAAAGCATAACTCGAAGTTTTGTTGATATCAAGCCATAGTGCTTCACCAGACTCGCTTTTGCCGAATTTAGTTCCATCTGCTCTAGTTATAAGAGGAACTGTAAATCCATAACACTTTACTTCTGGACCATGAATTTTTCTTATAAGTTCTAACCCAGATGTTATATTTCCCCACTGATCTTGACCTCCAACTTGCATTGTTACACCATAATTTTCATATAATTTCAAAAAATCAATCGATTGCAGTATCATATAAGAAAATTCTGTATAGGTAATTCCAATATCCAATCTTCTTTTCACAGTATCTTTAGCAAGCATATAATTAATATTGAAGTGTTTACCATAATCTCTTAAAAAATCAATAGCAGACATTTCACATAACCAATCAGCATTGTTAACAATTGTTATTTTTTCCCCAAGCAATGTACTTATTTGGTTTTGAATACACTTAATATTATGAGCAACAGCTTCTTTGCTAATCATTGGTCTTTCAACATTTGGTTTAGGATCACCAATTAAACCAGTTCCACCGCCAGCTATAAGAATTGGTGTGTGTCCAGCGTCCATAAGTCTTTTGGATATAGCAATAACAGTACAGTAATGACCAATATGCATACTATCACCAGTTGGATCAACTCCAATATAAAACTTTAATCCTCCAGCATTTATAGCTTCTTCAATATCAGGACTAGTTAAATCATTTATTAATCCTCGCCATTTTAAATCTTCAAATGTAGTCATTTTCTTTCCTCCTCTAATTTTAATTCATATATTTCTTCAACTTTAAAACCATAATCTAAATATATACTTTCAACATCTTTAGCTGTAACATCATTTTGACTAAAACCTAATAATTTAACGACACTCATTACTTCCTCTTCGCTATTTCCTTCTATCTCTAAATAAGTAGGTATTTTAGGCCAATAATCAATATCGATTTCAACTCCATTATAATTATATTGACATCTTCTGTTTTCTTGATATCCCTTTGGAACATATCCTAGCTCTTTTAATATCAAATTGGTATTATCAAAATCATCAACTATAATTTCTAATTCTTTAGTTCCATCTATTTTTGAAGAAACAATATTTTTTATCGTTAATGTAGTTTTTTGCCCATTTGTTCTAAGTCTAATCCATTTACCATCTACTTTAGGATTAAAATCATATACATATCTTTTTTGTAAATAATCCCACTCCCAAATAGCATTAATATTCTCCAATCTTTTTTTAACATCTTCAACATCAACTTCTAAAATTCTAACTTCATATTCTGTCTTCATCAAATTCACTCCTAAAAAAAGGATGGCTACCAAGGAGTGCAAAAGCACGGTACCATCCTTTATTTAACTCAAAATTTTTAACGCAATTAACGTTTCAACTCCGGAGTCGTAAATTCCATCTTCGTTGATTGCTTGTATTATATCATATACCAAACATTTAATTCAAGCATAAATCAGCATTTAATTTAAAA
>CAZEMQ010000047.1:0-6895 GCA_964513435.1 uncultured Muribaculaceae bacterium | reverse complement strand
AATCACAACCTTTTTTATCGCTCTATCCATGTATATCACCTAAAATATTATATGAGTATTTTATTTAAAGGTTAATTCATAATAAAACTAATATTTATCGATTATATTATATACCTTACAATTTCTTTTTAAAACTAATTTCCAAGAAGCACAAATAGCACTTTTATCAATATTATTACCAATGTATTATTCAATCGAATAAACAACTTGTTGTAAATACGTAGGCAACGATAATCCATAATGTAAGTTTATCTACTTTAATAGCAATTAATTTGTCAATCTTTTTTGATTTAATATTAGCAAGTAATCTTTGTATATTAGAATGTCCTATATTATTGCAAACATCTACAATGCTATAATCGCTTTTTTTCACAATATTCTTTAATTATATGAATAGAATAGTCATTATCTCTTTGGTCATCCCGTACTAACTCTTACATAGACATCACCTTTCATAAAATATCAACTGCTTGCTTGTTTCTTCATTAATAAATGAAAAATATAGTCTAAATTTTAAGCTTATTTAAAATGTGGTTAATTTCCTTGAGATTAGATTTTTGTTTATGATCTTTAATATAAAATGGCTTACTAAATATTTCATTTGCTTTATATTCATATATTGTAAGAGTAGTAGGATAGGGAATCAAATATTCAATAGGTTCTATAATTTGTAAATTGGTATGTAGTAGATTTTTAACTTTGTACTTGTAATTCTTAAGCATTTGAAGTAGTTCATTATTTGGCTTTAAAATCTAATTCAAGTGTAAAAAATCTCCTCCTTCCTAAAAAGAGAACATTTAAGTTTCATATATAAAATAAAACTTACGAGATTTTACAGTCCGTAAGTTGTTTTTAAATGGAGCAGTTGAGAACGTTACTTACAATTACTCACCAATAACGAAAGAATACATATGATCTTCTATTGCTATTAATAATATACCAAATTTTTAATATTTATAAAATAGTACTACCAATTTTTTTCACTATAACTAGCTGCTAATTTAATAATTTTATCAATAAGTGTTAAATTATTTCCTATCTGTTTAACAAAATTATCACCCAGTGCTACTTTAACGTCATTAATAGCAAGTAGTACATACTTTTCTTCAATTTCAAATAATTCTAAATAATTTAGAATAATATCATCAATAAAATAGAAATTGTTATCCTTTAATAGCATATAAACTTTATTAAAATTATCTTCATCTAATAAATTTATATAATCTTCATCGTAGTTATCATATACTAAATCTAAATATGTAAAATTTAAATATTTATCTAAAAACATATTAAACTCCTATTACCATTTGATTTTTAATATAATATTCACTAATTATTTCTTCGAGTGAAATACCATATTTTTCCTTCATATCAGGGCTGCTCATAGAAAATATCTCAACTAATAAACCATTCTCATCAACAATAGGGATACTATGTGCTTTAAGAAATTCTATTTTAGATTGTAATTCTTGGATAGAAATGTGGCTAAGAATAGTCTTGTTTTTATTTTCATCTATATTGTATTGTATACAAACGTTGTCAATTTCTTCTTTATTTCTTTTTATTTTCCATACCATTCCTATGCTTAAAAGCAATTGTCCTTTTTCGCTATTGGGAGAAGTGAGAACCCTTTGATTTGCAATCCAAATACCCAATCTTATGCCTTCTTCTGTAACATAATTTTTTGGCACACGTAAATGATTATGTTCAAAGTAATACTTTTTGGCTAATTCGAACATTTCCTGCCATGAAATTAATAACCTTATATTATCTAATCTTATTTCTATATTTAATAATTTTTGTTTCTTCTCATCATTTAATGTATCAAAGTTCCTTCTTTGATCTAACAACCATTGCCCAAGATTAACACCACTTGTATCTTTATCATATCCATTAATAGTTTTAAAGTTCTTTGGTATGAGCAAATCACCATGATGTTCATAATATGCTTTAGCAAGTTTATACATTGTTTCCCATTGAGCATTAACCACATTCAATACGAATCCTATCGACTTTAATAATTGTTGTCTCTCTTGTGATAAATTGGAGAAATATGTTCTTTGAGTACCAATCCAAGTACCAAGATTTACACTTCCATTTTCATCGTAAGTAAAACCATCATTTGTTTTAAAATTAAAAGGTATTAATAAATTTCCATAGTGCTCATAATATGCCTTTGCAAAACCATACATTGTTTCCCATTGGGCATTAAACACATTTAATACAAAACCTATCGACTTTAGTAATTGTTGTCTTTCTTCTGATAAACTGGAGAAGTTTTTTCTTTGAGTACTAGTCCAAGTGCCAAGATTTACGCTTCCATTTTCGTCGTAAGTAAAACCATCATTTGTTTTAAAACTACGAGGTATTAATAAATTGCCATGATGTTCATAATATATTTTTGCAAGTTCATAATTTCTTTGCCATTGTTCATCTGCAACATTTAATACAAAACCTATCGACTTTAATAATTGTTGTCTTTCTTGTGATAAACTGGAGAAGTTTTTTCTTTGAGCACTAATCCAATTACCAAGATTTACACTTCCGTTTTCGTCGTAAGTAAAACCATCATTTGTTTTAAAAGCAAAGGGTATTAATAAATTACCATAATGTTCATAATATATTTTTGCAAGTTCGTAATTTTTTTGCCATTGAGTGTTTACTACATTTGATAAAAAGCCTATTTGCTCTAACATTTTTTTCTTTTCGATTGATAATTTTTCATATTTTCCTCTTTGTGTTGATACCCAATTACCTAAGTTTACACCGATTTCGTCATAATCATATCCATTAATAGTTTTAAAGTGTTTTGGTATGAGTAAGTTACCATGATGTTCATAATATGCTTTAGCAAGTTCATAATTTTTTTGCCATTGGGTGTCTAATACATTTGATAAAAAGCCTATTTGCTCTAACATTTTTTTCTTTTCGATTGACAATTTTTCATATTTTCCTCTTTGAAATGATATCCAATTACCTAAGTTTACACCGATTTCGTCATAATCATATCCATTAATAGTTTTAAATCTCTGAGGTATGAGCAAATTACCATGATGTTCATAATATGCTTTAGCAAGTTCATAATTTTTTTGCCATTGAGCATTAAACGCATTTAATACAAAACCTATCGACTTTAATAATTGTTGTCTTTCTTGTGATAAACTGGAGAAGTTTTTTCTTTGAGCACTAATCCAATTACCAAGATTTACACTTCCGTTTTCGTCGTAAGTAAAACCATCATTTGTTTTAAAAGCAAAAGGTATTAATAAATTACCATGATGTTCATAATATGCTTTAGCAAGTTCATAATAATCATCCCATGTCATTGTTAATCTATCACTTACATATTTTAACATCTCAAATAAATTTTGATTTTCTATTTCAATATCAAACGATGCATCTTTAATTTTAATATCTCGATGACTACCTAACCCACTCGTTTGTATATCTTTAATTCTATCTCTCAAATTGTTTTCTAATTCCTTAATAAATTCATAATTATTAGTTAAATCTATTACAACAGGGGCTATTAGTTTTTCTATTAAATCCTCTTTAACAGCATTTCCCTTAACTGGTATATCTCTAGATTTACACATTTCAATTAACTGATCTACTGAATACTTTTCTAATTCATCAAACATTTCTTTTGTATTGCCACGCACTGATAGGGCTCTGCCTAACTGTTCAAAATATACAATATCTGATGTTGTTCCACGTCCCATAATTACGCCATCTGTATTAGGAGCATGTATTCCTTCATTATATTGATTTATAGCAAACATTACACGCAATTTATTATCTACTTTTTCCCCACCTAAAGTAACATCATTATAAAAAGCATCTCTGTTTAGCTTGCCTTCTTTTCCCATATCGCTTGTAGATGTGTAAATAATTATATCTTCTTCTGATACAAATTGCTTAAACCATTCTATTGCTTGTTTCTTAATGGTTTCAATATCATTTGTTCCTTCTTCTGAACATGGTGGGCAGAAGTAAATATATTTACCGTTTGGTTTAATGTTTTTTCTTAAAATGGTAGGAATGCTTGGTGCTTCATGTATTCTTTTTTTTACATCTAATAAAATAGCCATATATTCTTGATATTCACGGGTTGATGCATTAAGCTTTTGTACTCTTTCTTCTAGTTTGTTTTCTATATTAATTAGATTAGTGTATGCACTTTTATATATAGGTTTAGGCAATACTCCATCAATCATTGCATCACATAAGTCATATTTACTTTCTATTTTTCCCGAAAATAATTCATTAGTATCTGGATTAGCCATGTCTCTTTCATAAGAGGTTCCACGATCTCTTATCGTATAAGCAGTCATACCAAATATTTTCGTATTAGGGTGAGTTTCTATCATGGTATTAATTCTTGCTCCCCAAATGGGTGCACCTATATGATGAAACTCATCAAGAATTAATAAAACGCAATCAATACTTGCTATTTCTTCTTCACTCAATGATGTAAAACTTTGATATGTCCTAAATTCTAAGTTAGGAAAATCTCTTCTCATATCTAAATTAGGGTTGTCTTCTATAATTTCTTTTATATGTTCAATTATTCCGTTAGATGGTACTACATATACAATTTTTTTATCTTTATTGTCATAAGCGAGTTGAAGTGCATTATAAGATTTACCAGTTCCTGTAGCATGTACTATTCCTACAATATCTTTTCCAGATTCATAGGCTTTTCTAATCATTCTATAACTATTAGCATTATGTTCATATAAACCAACTGCTTGAAATTCATTATTATCCATTTTCATCACCTTCATATGGTTCAATATCAACAAAATCTCTATCGGATATAGTTTGTTCTATAATAGTCACTAAATCATTTTTCATAATTTTTGCATTAAATTCATTTTGTTCCTGTATAATTTCTTTTATTCCGTTATCAGTAACTACTTTAAATCCAATTTCTGTTCTATCCATAACATTTAATAAGCTGTCATTCTTATATTGCTTTGGTACAAAAACTTCAATTACTTTTCCAATTGTCTTAATCATTTTTTCCTCCTCTCAACAAATATATTAATTTTTGATAAACTGATTATATTATACCATTTTTTAAGATGTTTGATATAGTTTTAACCAGAAAATGAATTGCTCTATAAAAACAATTCAAACTCTATATGATGAGATCTTAAAACTATATTTCAAAGTCATCCTGATTTTTGTGTTTATCATTTTCTCTATTTCAATTACTCAATTTTCTTCTATTTTTTAGTGATTGTCATATAAGTATTTACTTTAAATAAAATATTTGATATCCTTAAAATAGGAGGTATAGAATATGGAAGAAAATAATAATGTTACAAATGAAGTAACAAACGAACAAAAGAAGAAAGGAGGAAATAGGAAAAAGACTATAATTATTATAACGATAGCATTATTAGTTATTATTGCAGCAGGTTGTATATATTTTTTCTTAATTAGAAATAATAATAACGAACTTCAAAATGAAACAGAAGTTATTAATACTAATTCCCCATATAAATTAACAAGTAATGGATTAGAAGCATTTGATTTATACTTTATGCAATTAGAAAATAATGGTGAAAATAAAGTGTATAGCCCTTTATCTATTAAATATGCTCTAGCTATGTTAAGTGAAGGTGCAAATGGTAAAACAAAAGAGCAAATAGATAATATTATTGGAGACTATACTGTAAAAAGCTATATCAATAGTGATAACATGTCTTTTGCTAATGGTTTATTTATTAGAGATACGTATGAAAGTTTTATTAAAAGTTCTTACATAAATACTGTTGCTAGCAAATATAATGCTGATGTAATAATTGATTCATTTAATAGTGCAGATACAGTAAATTCATGGATTAGTGATAAAACATTTAATCTAATTCCTAATATAACTGATGATATTTCTTATTTAGATTTTATATTAATTAATGCCCTAGCTATTGATATGGAATGGGTTAATAAAATACAATCGGAATATGAAGGTTGGGGTGTTGATTTTGCCCACGAAGATTTTAGCATGAATGTAAGCAGTTTATCAGAGTCAAACTATGAGGGAATAGAATTTGAAGGCATTGATTATCTGGCAAAATCAGTTAAAATTGGAGCGGTTGCTAATAATTATGATATTATAAATACTTTAGGAGAAGAAAATATTAGACAAACTGTAAGGGAAGCCTTCGAGCAATACAAATTAGAAAATCCAGGTACAGTAACTGATGTAAATGGAAAAGTAATAGATGATTTTGATACTTGGTTTGATACTTATTATATTGAAGAATTAGGAAGTAACTTTGGCGATGTTGGTTCTTCAACGGATTTTCTATTTTATGTAGATGATAATATCAAAGTATTTGCTAAAGATTTAAAAGAATACAACGGTACAACCTTGCAATATATAGGAATTATGCCAACTAACACTAGTTTAGATGAATATATTGAAAATATGAACGCTAGCGATATTAATTCCTTAATTGATAATTTAAAGACTATTGAGCTTGATAGTTTTAAAGAAGGATATATTACCGAAATAACGGGTTATATTCCAATGTTTAAAATGGATTATGAACTTGATTTAATAAGCGATTTGAAAAAGTTAGGTATCACAAGTGTATTCGATGAATCTGCCGATTTATCAAATATAGCCGACAATGCCTATATAACAGAAGCTAAACATAGTGCCAACATTGAATTTTCTAATGATGGTATTAAAGCTGCTGCTGTAACTTCGGAAGGTGGGGCTGGTAGTGTCAGTGAAGGTTTTGATTACATATTTGATGTTCCTATAGAAACTATTGATTTAACATTTAATAGACCATTTATGTATTTAATTAGAGATAAAGATACAGGTGAAATTTGGTTTGCGGGAACAGTTTATGAACCGATTGATATGGCTCAATAT
>CAZEMQ010000046.1:0-6908 GCA_964513435.1 uncultured Muribaculaceae bacterium | reverse complement strand
TGCAAACTATTGCTAGCAATTCTCCTTATAAATTAAATGGAGTAGATTATCAAACCTTACTTTATTTTTTAACAATGAATGGTAATAAAACTATCATAGACTTTGTTCAATTTTACAATCGGTTTAATAGTAAAAAGAAAAGTAGAGATATTTATGAAAATATGTTACTCCCTTTGATTGATGAAGATATATTAAAAGTTGTAAGATGTACAAAAAAATACTTGGGGCAAACACCAAATATGGTTTTAGAACTTAATGAAAACTTAATTCCAGAAGAACAATCAAGACAACTTAGAAGATTGAAAATAAATCAATCATCTAAAAAGTAAGCATAGTATTTTTCTATATAGTTAATTCTTTTGGAATGAGTTCTTATTTATAAAAAATTAAATAATTACTATATGTGTTTAATTTAGTCTGTTGACAAAGTAAATTATAAAAACAAGAGAGCAGAAATGCTCTTTTAAAACGCTTCAAAATATGCTATAATTTTCTATAGTATAAGGAGGTAGCCATGTTAGATGATGATATCTTAAATGAAATAAAAAAAGAAGAAGAGGGTAATATTACCAAAAATGAAATAATTGAAGTAGATGAAAATGAAGAAATATCAAATACTCAATATGATTTGCCTGAGACTGAACTTACTGAGGAAGAAGGTAAGAAAAAAAAGAAAAAGAAAAAAGAAAAACGACCAAACAAATTAAAAGAAAAATGGAATAGTTTATCTAAAAAGAAAAAAATAATAATTATTGTTTGTGGTATTGTTATACTTCTTTTAATTGTTGGTTTATTGTTATACTTTTTAGTATTTAAAAAATCAGATGAAGAAAGTGGACGTTCAGAAGATCCATTAGTAATTGTTGAAAAAGACAATTATCGTTATGAAGATGGTTGGTTAGTTTTCTTAGATGAAAATGGTGATGAACTCGGAGAATACGAATGTAGTAATAAAAATGAAGAATTATGCTATGTTGCTTACTATAGTAATGAAGATGATTTTGATACTAATAAATATGTTTATGAAAGTGGTATAGCAATAGATTTTCGCAGTGATATTTTATTAGAAAATTATGTATTTATATATGATAATACTACTAAAGAAGATGGCAATATATCTTTATATGATATATCTCAAGAAGAAGTATTGGAAGAATATGCTTTAGTTAAAGAAGTAGATGCCGATACAGTTATTGTTAAAAATCTAGAAGATGAATATGGTATGCTTTCGTTTAGTGATAGTGAAATAGAAACGATTATAAATTTTAATTATGACTATCTAGGTTATATTCTTGAAAGTACTGCTATAGTTGGAGCTAATAATGGCAATTATGTTTTAATTGATTTTGATGGTCAAACAATCAGTAGTACAATCCCTGGAGAAATTAAAAACTTTGATTCTAATAACATTAGTGTAGTTATTGATGGTGATTATCATGTTTATAACTATAAAGGTGTAAAAGTTAGTACTGAAGAATACGACTATATTCGTTTTGTTGATTCATATGTCATTGCAGTTGATACTAAACGTTTATATGTATTTGATAGTGATTTTTATCCAATGACTATGGAAGGCGTTAGAATAAGTAGCAATAGTTATAATACTAAGCTAATATTTGATGATGATTTAGTTCAAAGTGACAAAGAAGAAGCTTTCTCTGCTTATGTGAATGGTAGTACTCTTCGTATTTCTTGGGATGAAGAATACTATGATGTTAATTTAAATGAAGGTAAGTTTAGCAAAACTCAAGAGTATTACAGTTATTTTCAAGGTAAATTATATTTTTATTCCGATGCTGCTAAAGAAACTTTACTAGGAAGTTATGCTTGTAGTTATGCTAATGATGTAACATCTGAAACTACGGAGCTTCAAAATTGTTTCATTGCTAAAGAAAGTAATATTTGGGGTGAAGAAGAAGATCCTGATTTAGGTTATTTACCAATATATAATGAAAGATATGTCTTTATTGCTGATACATCAAGACCAAGTGCTAATAATAATATTGTCCTTTATGATTTGAAAGATAACAAGACTTTGGCAACTTATAAGGCAGTTGATGCCAGGGCTTATAGTAATGAAAAGACAATTAGTTTTGTTTCAACTGGTGGTACATTAGTTTTGGCTCAAAATACTAGTGATTCTTATGGACTTATAAATATTGGTTCTAGTTCTGTAACTGGTCGTATTTCATTTAAAGATTCTGATGATAATACCAATACTGAAGCTTATGGACTTAATGGTTATGTGGTAATGAAGAGAAGTGATGGTACGTATCACTTGTATGATCCAAGCAGTTCAGATAATGAAATAACTAAAAATATATCTACTGAATGGGAAATTGTTGATTATAAAGGGAGATATGTTTTAACGTATGGTGAAAGTAAGTATGCGGTTTATAATCTTGATGATAGTAAAGTAGTTGCTAGTGGTAAATATATTTTCTTTGAGTCATCTTATTGTATTACTGTTGATAGTAATAATAAAGTTGGAGTTTATTCATATGATATTGGTAATGTCGATTTAATAGAAGAAGATGATATTTATATCGATGGTAAGGATTATGCCAGTGAAATAAACTATAGTGTTAGTGGAAGTACTTTGACATTGTATTATACATATAATGGTACAACAACAACTAAGACCATATCACTTAGTTAGGGAGGAATTATGGAAGACAAAAAAACATTAATAACTATTATTATTTTACTAGCAATTTTCCTTCCTGCCTCTATTGTAGGAACATCTCGGCATTTGAATGCTACTGCAGAAGAAGGGCTAATCGATGATAATCCTAATCAAGATTTGATATATAATAATAAAGTATATTTCTACTTAGATGGAGAATTGTTATCGATTTATGAATGTTCTACTTGCAGTAAAACTGTTACAACAATTGATGATGATGCATATCACACCAATTACTATGCTGATGGCGATTATGAAATACCTACAGTATTAAATAGTAGTGTTGCATTAATAACTGAAGATGGTGTAGATTATATTTATAGTATTGCTTCTAGTATAACTTTAAATGGTTATGATGCTTTAAAGGATTATCGTATTGAACACACTGAACAGATATTGATAGCTAGTGATGAGGGATACTGGGGTGTATTAACTTTAACTGATTCAAGTGTTCAAGTGGCTATTAACTATATGTATGAATATATTTCTGTTCCTGCTCATTTAGTTAATGGTAAACTAGATACGGAAAAAATAATTGTCAAGCTTGGAGAAACTTGGCGTGTAATAAACTATACTGGATCCGGTAGTTATGTTGAAACTACTATGGAAATAGTTGACTTTAATGATAATTATTATGTTACATATGATGGATCATATCATATTATTAATAGTAATCATATAGAATATTTAACAGATATTGAAATAGATAACGCTTATGGTGTTGGCAGTTATATGTTTGTTATAACTAATGGTGATACTTTGTTGATATATGGTAGTTTAAATAGTTCTGCTATTGAAACTGTCACTTTACCTAGTTATACATCGATTTATTTTAATCAAGTAGATGGTGGGGTAGAAATAATCATCGATGGAAATTTATATCAAACTATTGAATTGAGTTAAGTTATTTGTTAAAATAGATTTGTGTTTTGAAGAAATTTGAGGAGTAAAATAATACTTATTTATAGAGATTTAGTGGCTGGTGGAAACTAAAATTAAGGTTATTTGAAGGTTGCAAATGGAGAAATACGGCAGGGATGCCTTAAAAATAATGAAGTTAAATAAAGGATGGTACCGTCATATATGACTCCTTAGTACCATCCTTTTTATTTTAAAGGGTGTGATATTTTGTTAATTAATAAATCTTTATTACAAAAAAAAGATATTAATTCTAGGGCTCGTAAAGTGAGGGCGATAGTGTTTAATTTTAAAAACGAAATATATGTAACAGATATGGATAAATCATTTAATTTGCCTGGAGGTAGAGTTGAAAATAATGAACCTATAAAGCAAACTTTAAAAAGAGAATTAAAAGAAGAATTAGGTATTAAAGTATTAAATAAAGAAATGGTATATATTGGTAATTTTACCTTTTGGCATAAAAATTTTCCTGGAGAAAAGGGAAAAGTAAATAGAGAAAATAATGTTGATTTATTTTTAATATCAGAACCCAAAGAAATAATTTCAAATCGAGTCAAATTGACTAAATATGAAAAACATTATCATTTTAATTTATTTAATATTGATATAAATGATATAGATAATTTAATTAACGAAAAAAGTGATAATGAATATAAAGAATTTACAAATGTAGAATTAAAAACGTTGTTAAATGCTTATTTAGAATATAGAAAGAAGGATTAAAATGTTAGATAAAAAATATAATCATAAAAGTGTTGAAGAAGGAAAATATAATTATTGGTTAAAACATAAATATTTTGAAGAAAGAGCAGGTCTAGCACCGTACGCCATAGTTATTCCTCCTCCAAATGTTACTGGCAAATTACATTTAGGACACGCGTGGGACACGACGCTTCAAGATATTTTAATTCGTTTTAAAAGAATGCAAGGATTTAATGCAATGTGGCTTCCAGGAATGGATCATGCCGGTATTGCAACGCAAGCAAAAGTTGATGCTAAACTTAAGGATATGGGTATTAATCCGAGAAGTCTGAGCCGTGAAGAATGGCTTAAATATGCATGGGAATGGAAATCAGAATATGCTAATAATATTCACAATCAATGGGCTAAATTAGGTTTATCGTTGTGTTATTCTAAAGAAAGGTTTACTTTAGATGAAGGATTAAATAAAGCTGTTACTTATGTATTTAAAAAGTTATATGAAGAAGGTCTTATATACCGTGGGGAACGAATAATTAATTGGGATCCTGCAGCAATGACAGCATTATCTAATGAAGAAGTAATTTATAAAGAAATAAAAGGGGCATTTTATCATATTAAATATTATATTGCAGGGTCTAATGACTATTTAGAAGTAGCTACTACGAGACCAGAAACATTATTCGGAGATACTGCAGTAGCTGTTAATCCCAAAGATAATAGATATAACAAGTTAATTGGCAAAATGGTAAAACTTCCCATTGCAAATAGACTTATCCCGATTATTGGTGATGAGCATGCTGATCCGGAATTTGGAACGGGTGTTGTTAAGATTACACCAGCTCACGATCCAAACGATTTTGAAGTAGGTAATAGACATGATTTAGAGCGAATTGTTGTCATTAATCCCGATGGGACAATGAATGAAAATGCCAACAAATATGAAGGACTAGATAGATTTGCTTGTCGTAAAGAATTAGTTAAAGATTTAGAAGAAGAAAATTTGTTGATAAGCGTTAAAGAAATTACTCATAATGTAGGTCATAGTGAAAGAAGTGGGGTAATGGTTGAACCATACTTATCAAAACAGTGGTTTGTTAAAATGCGACCTTTAGCTGATGCTGTTTTGGTCAATCAAAAAAATAAAGATACAAAGGTAAATTTTGTGCCAACTCGTTTTGAAAAAATCATGAACCACTGGATGGAAATTACTTATGATTGGTGTATTTCACGTCAACTTTGGTGGGGGCATAGAATTCCCGCATGGTATAAGGACGATGAAGTATATGTGGGAGATGTTGCTCCGGGTGATGATTGGATACAAGATCCAGATGTATTAGATACTTGGTTTAGTAGTGCCTTATGGCCGTTTTCAACACTTGGTTGGCCAGAAGAAACTTCAGATTTTAAGAAATTTTATCCTAATAATGTTTTAGTTACTGGCTACGATATTATACCTTTTTGGGTAAATAGAATGACTTTTCAAGGTCTACATTTTACTGGCAAAAGACCATTTGAAGATTGCTTAATTCACGGGCTTATTCGTGATAAAAACGGTAGAAAAATGAGTAAATCGTTGGGTAATGGAGTAGATCCAATGGATGTTATTGATAAATATGGTGCTGATGCCTTACGTTTTTTCTTAGCAACATCATCGGCGGCAGGGACTGATCTTCGTTATGATGAAGAAAAAGTTGCTTCAACATGGAATTTTATTAATAAACTTTGGAATGCATCTCGCTTTGTTTTGATGAATATTGAAGATATAAATGAAACTAATTATACTTTAGAAAAATTAAGTGATGAGGATAAATGGATACTTACTAAATTAAATGATACAATTAAAATTGTAACTAAACGAATGGATAAATATGAATTTAATATAGTAGGATCTGAACTTTATAGCTTTATCTGGAATGATTTTTGCGATAACTATATTGAATTTGCTAAATTTAGTTTAGATAACTATACTACTAAATCTGTTTTATTGAAAGTTTTAACGAGCATCTTACAAATGCTTCATCCGTTTATGCCATACGTAACTGATGAAGTATACAATATGTTGCCAATTCATGAGGAAAATATTATGATTAGTACTTATCCAAAATATAATAAAAAAGAAGTATTTAATGATAACTTAGAAAAAGTTAATGCTATGTTAGAATTTATCCGTGAATTTAGGAATAAAAAATTGGAAAATAAAATCGGTAAAGAGTATGAAGTTATTATTAACAGTGATAATGATTACGATTTAATATTTAAATTGTTAAAAATTAATAATAATATGTTGGTTGAAAATTCATCTAAACAAAAAATTAATATCAAATATCAAAATTATAATTTAGATATTTGCTATGAAAATGTTTTGAATGATGAAGATTTAGCCTTAAAACAAAAGCAAATCGAATCATTAAAACAAAGTATAGCAAGGCGTAAAGCTTTACTTGCAAATGAAAATTATGTAAACAAAGCTCCCCAAAATTTGGTGGAAAAAGAACGAAGAACATTAGTTGAAGAAGAAGAAAAATTAAAATTAATGGAGTAGAAATATGAAAGATGTAGTAATTATTGGGGCAGGACCTGCGGGTTTATTTGCGGCATA
>CAZEMQ010000045.1:0-7056 GCA_964513435.1 uncultured Muribaculaceae bacterium | reverse complement strand
AGCTATAATAAAATAATGACAACTTGCATTTAATAAGTTGTTTTTTTTATTATGCTTTGATAAAATAATGATGATAGGGTGATACATATGAATGAAATTAACACTAATATTTTTCGGGCGTATGATATACGTGGGGTGTATCCGCAAGAAATAAATGAACAAGTAGCATATACTATTGGTAGAAGCTATGGTTCTTATTTGCAAGAAAAGTACAATAAAGACTGTTGCATTGTATCGCGAGACAATCGTCTTTCTGGTGAGACTTTAACTCAGAATTTGATTAAAGGTATAACTTCAAGTGGATGCAATGTTATTAATTACAGTTTGACTACAACTCCGATGAACTATTATGGTCGTTATTTAAACCAAATGCCAGGTATTATGGTTACTGCTAGTCATAATCCTAAAGATGACAATGGGTTTAAGTTTTCTTTTGATGGCATGATTAATGCACGTGGTGAAATGATTGAAGATTTTAAAAATTATACTTTAGCAGGTCAGTTTAAAAGCGGGCAAGGACGTATCACCAACAATAATATAACCGATAAATATATTGAATATTTGAAGTATTCAATTAATTTTGGTAAAAATAAAAGGAAAATTGTTATCGATTGTGGTAATGGTGCTACTGGTTTAATTGCTAAAAAAGTTTTTGATAATACTTTTTGTCAAGCAATTTATATTAATGAGAATTTAGATGGGAATTTTCCTAATCATCATCCCGATCCATCGGTTAAAGAAAATATGAAGCAATTGCAAGAAAAAGTAAAAAAAGAAAAAGCTGATTTTGGAGTGGCTTATGATGGTGATGGTGATCGTTTAGGTATTGTCATGGAAAATGGTGAACTTTTACCAATTGAGTATTTTATGATTATTTGTATTAAAGATATGTTTAATAACGTTAGCAATAAGACATTTTTATATGATATTAAATGTTCTAAAAGTATTGAAGATTATGTTTTACAATTAGGAGGAAACACACTTTGTTATCGAACTGGTGCAAGTTATACACAGTATAAAGTTCATCAAGATAATTTGCCATTCGGAGGAGAATATAGTGGTCACATATTCTTTAGAGATCGTGATTCTGATTGTGGTAGTGCTATTTATGCAACATTACGCTTTTTAGAAATTATGAGTAAGACTAGTGAAAAGTTGAGTAAAATGGTAGCAAATTTTCCAAAATATTATGCTACGCCAGAAATAAAAATAAATTGTACTGATGAAATTAAATTTCAAGTTGTTGAGGCAATAAAGGCATATGCTCAAAGTATGAATTATCCATTTAATAATATTGATGGTATTCGAATAACTTATACCAATGGCTGGGCTTTAGTAAGAGCAAGTAATACTGGACCAAACATAATATTTAGAGCAGAAGCAGATAGCGAAGAAGGGATAAAGATATTAGAAGATATTTATATAAATTTAATTCAAAAAGAAATAAAAAGGATAAATACCTTATAATTTAGTGTGAAAATTATTGTCGAGAAAAAAATTCGTATGATATAATATAGGCATTTAAGGAGGTATATCTTGAATAATAATCAAAGTCGTAAAACGATAATTATAGGAATAATTATATCTTTAATATTAATCACTTGGTCAATATTTTCTTGGCCAATAGATTTATATAGTATCAAATTTTGGATATTTGTTTTTGTTGCTCTTTTTGAATCTATAGTTGGAATAGTTATTAATGAATTATTACAAAAAAGAAAAAAGAAGAAGAAAAGAAAAGACAATAAGAAGTTATTGAAACAATATAATGTTGCAGTACTTGTTGCTTGTATTGTAAGTGTTTTGTTGATAGTTTCAATTATTGCTATTATTTGGATTTTTTCTGTTTTTGGTAGAGTTAGTAATATTTATCCTGAGGGAACTATAACTTATGAAATGAGTGGATACGAAAAAAGTTTAATAGTACCTAGTTATTCACTTATTGATGGAGAATATTGGGGAGAAGTTGTAGTTTTTAGAAGTCCTAAAAGTTATAATCAACTTAAAGCAGAATTAGCTGATATTTTAAATAGTGCTCCGTTTGAAGTTTATGAAACAGAAGATGGAGATGTGTATTATAATACAGAAGAAGATTATACAATAATTGAGTATAATGTAAACCGTAATTTGTTTATTAATTCCTTTAATTTAGTTTATTGTGATGGCCTTTGTGATTAAGATAATCTTAAAAAAGGAGATATATGAAGTTTATTGTTAGTGAAGAATTTTTTTCTAAGGTTCCAAATGCTGTTTTTGGAGTAGTTGTTGCATACGGTGTTGATAATCATCATAAAAGTGAAATGATTCAAAATTTGTTGCAAGAGGGAATTGGCAAAAACAAAAAATTCTTTGAAGGAAAAATAGTAAAAGAAAGCATTCCAATAATATATTATCGTGATGCTTTTAAAGCTCTAGGGATTAATCCTAATAAATATATGTGTTCGATTGAGGCTTTGGTTACAAGAGTAGTTAAAAAAGGTGAAGTTCCTAGTATTAACAGTTTAGTAGATTTGGGGAATGCTTTATCTTTAAAATATAATATCCCTTTAGGAATACATGATATAGATAAATTTCAAAGTAATATTATGATTAGACCCGCAAGAGCTGATGATACATTTATTCCGTTTGGAGCGATGGAAATTGAACATCCAGAAGAGGGAGAAATTATTTATGCTAGTGGTAATGAAGTTAAAACTAGACGTTGGACATGGCGTCAGGGAGAAAATAGTAAAATAACTGAGGATACTTCCAATATCTTTATTCCATTAGATGCTTTTTTGGAAAATGTTGAAGATATGAAAACATTACAAAAGGAATTAATAGATATATTGCAAAATAAATTACATGCTAAAGTAAGTTATGGGATAATTGATAAAGATAATAGAGAATTTGAATTTTAGTTGGCGAAAAAATTGCTTGACTTATGGGAAATAGTTGATATATAATTGATGTATCGAAAAAATTTTGAACGAGACACGTGTATAAGACGAAAATTAAAGAGAGTTCTAGTTGGGTGTGAGTAGAATAATGGTAATCTTATATATATCACTCGGGAGTTGGATGACTGAATTAAGTAAGTTATCTCGTTAATCGCGTTAAGATAATTAAGTAAATTTAAAGGATGGTACCGTCGCAAGACTCCTTGGTAGCATCCTTTTTTATTGGAGGTAAGTTTATGAAGAATTTTAAAAGTTTGGACAAAAGAGAAGCTAGTGTAGTTGAAGCAGATATCTTAAAAAAATGGGATGGAGTTCAAGGTATTTATGAAAAACAATTAGAAGCTCACAAAGATGACCCTAATTTTGTTTTTTATGATGGACCAGCATTTGCTAATGGCTATCCAGGTCTTCATCACATGATTGCTAAGTTTTTAAAAGATACAATTTGTAAATATAAAGCTATGCAAGGATATCGAGTAATTAGAAAAGTCGGGTGGGATACTCATGGTTTGCCAATTGAAAATCATGTTGAAAAAAAATTAGGTTTAAAAAGCAAAAAGGATATTGAAAAATTAGGAATTGAAAACTTTAATAAAGCTTGTCATGAAAGTGTTATGGAAAACGAAGCTGCTTTTACTGATTTAACAAATAAAATGGGACAATTCATTGATATAGAAGATCCATATTTGACATATAAAAACGAATATATTGAAACAGAATGGTGGATATTAAAGCAATATTTTGAAAAAGGATTATTTTATGAAGGTAATCGTGTAACACCATATTGTCCAAGATGTGGAACTCCTCTTGCATCACATGAAGTTGCTCAAGGATATGAAGATATTTCAACAACAACAGTAATTGTTCCGATGAAAGCTAAGGATATTGATGCATACTTTTTGGCTTGGACAACTACACCATGGACTTTGCTTGCCAATGTAGCTTTATGTGTTAATCCTGATGCTGAATATGTACTTTGTGAATCGAGGGGGAGTAAATTCATATTAGCATCATCTTTAGCTAACCAAGTTTTGGGTGATGAATATCAAGTATTGAAAACCTATAAAGGAAAAGATTTAGAACATATGGAATATGAACAATTGATTCCTGAAATTGAAGTATCAAAGAAGGCATTCTTTGTTTGTTGTGATGATTATGTTACTGTTGATTCTGGTACTGGTATTGTTCATATGGCTCCAGCTTTTGGGGTAGATGATGCTAGAGTTGGAGAAAACTATGATTTACCATATATTAATCCTGTTGGAAAAGATGGTTGCTATTTAGAAGGCCCTTGGAAAGATATGTTAGTGTTTGATGCTGATGTTGAAGTAATTAAATATTTAAAAGAAAATAATAAGCTATTTAAAAAGCAAAAAATAGTTCACAAGTATCCACATTGTTGGAGATGCCATTCACCACTAATTTATTATACAGTTCCTAGTTATTATATAGCTGTATCAAAATATAAGGATGATATTATTGCTGCTAATAAAAAAGTTAATTGGTATCCATCTTATGTTGGTGAAAAAAGATTTAGTAACTGGCTTGAAGGTTTAAAGGACTGGGCGGTATCCAGAACTCGTTATTGGGGATGTCCAATTCCTTATTACAAATGTTCTTGTGGTCACAATGAAATGTTAGGTTCAATTGCTGAGTTAAAAGAAAAAGCTATAACTGATGTTGATGTTGCCAACTTGGATTTACATCGTCCTTACATTGATGATATAAAAATTAAATGTTCTAAGTGCGGGGGAGAAATGACTAGAATACCAGATGTCTTAGATTGCTGGTTTGATTCTGGGTCAATGCCATTTGCTCAATATCATTATCCATTTGAAAATAAAGACTTGTTTGATTCACAATTTCCAGCAGACTTTATCTGCGAAGGAATAGATCAAACACGAGGATGGTTTTATACTCTTATAGTCATATCAACATTTGTTAAGGGAGTAAGTCCTTATAAGAATGTTTTAGTAAATGAGTTATTGCTTGATGCTGAAGGTAAAAAAATGAGTAAAAGCCGAGGAAATATAGTTGAACCATTTACAACTATGAAGGAATATGGTGCTGATACAGTAAGGTTTTATATACCTTATGTTTCTCCAGTATGGGTTCCTCTTAAATTTGATGTAAATGGATTAAAAGAAGTGCATTCTAAATTCTTTAATCCATTAAAAAATACTTATAATTTCTTTACTATGTATGCTAATATCGATGAAATTGACACAGATGAATGTGATATTGATTTAAAAAATAGAGAAGAAATTGATAGATGGTTGATAAGCAAGTATAATAAATTGTTAAAATATGTTACTTTAGCATATGAAGAATATGATTTAAACAAAGTTGTAAGAGCCTTAACTGATTTTGTTTCAGATGATTTATCTAATTGGTATATTAGAAGAAATAGAGATAGATTCTGGGGGTCTAAGTTAGATGATTCTAAACGAGCTGTGTATAAAACAACTTATGAAGTATTGGTAGGTATATCTAAAATGATGGCTCCAGTAGTACCTTTCTTATCTGAAGAAATGTATACTAATTTAACTGGAGAATGTTCTGTTCATTTAACAGATTTTCCTAAGTATGATGAGTCTTTAATCGATGAAAAATTAGAAGAAAAGATGGATTTAGTTAGAGATTTAATTAGTATGGGTAGATATGTTCGGGAGGAAGCTAAAATAAGAGTTCGTCAGCCACTTGCTGAAATATTGTTGGATGGTAAAGATGAAAAAACTATTGGAGATTTAACAGAACTTATCAAAGAAGAACTAAACGTTAAGAAAGTTACATTTATCAATGATACTAGTGAATATATGAATTTTATTGTTAAACCAAATTTCCGAGAAGTAGGTAAAGTTTTTGGTTCTAATATTAAAGAATTTCAAGAAAAATTATTGAATTTATCATTGAGTGATATTAAGGCATTACAAAATAATCAAAGTATAACTATGAATATTGCAAACGATGATTATGAAATAACACTATCGATGGTTGATATAAGAATAGATGCTAAAAGCGGATTTAATGTAGGTATGGAAAATAATAACTTTATTATTTTAAATACGACACTTACTGATGATTTAATTTCTGAGGGTATCGCTCGGGAGATGGTTTCTAAAATTCAACAAATGCGTAAAAGTATTGATTTAGAATTAACAGATAGAATTGTGATAAATTATGTAGCAGATGAAGCGATAACTAAAGCGATTGAAGAGTATAGTGATTATATTAAAAATGAAACTTTAGCAGTTGAAATAGTTGCTAGTGAAAAAGCCGATGAAGAATTTACTATTAATGATGTTAAAGTTAAAATTGCTATTAGTAAAAAATAGTGATAAAATGGGTATGGGTCCCCGTAGCTCAGCTGGATAGAGTGAATGCCTCCGACGCATTAGGTCGCAGGTTCAAATCCTGTCGGGGACACCATTTTTTTATTTAAGTTCGAGAATAAGGAGCAGTGTAAAATGAAAACAGGAATAGAAAACAATATAAATGACAGAATTAGATTAGATTTATCATATAATAGTTTTCAATCAATTATAGATAAAGGGTTGCCCTACAAATTTTCTTATTTAGACGAATGGTTATTAAAAAAATCAAAATTATTAACCAATGAGGCGAATATTTTAGAACAAAAATTGCAAAGCCCATTAGGGATTCAAACACCACTTTATAGAACCTATAAACGTGGTACAATAGTAAAAGTTGATTTTGGTATTGGGATAGGTTCGGAAATGTCTCAAATTCATTTTGCTATAGTTTTAAACAATTACGATAATCCTAAAAATAATATTTTAACTGTTATACCACTGACATCTAAAGCTAGCAAATTTAATACATATCTAGGAACATTAATAACAGATATGTTATTAGATAGAATTAGCAAAAAATTTGAACCATTAGAAGCTAAAATAAATAAAGGTGAATTGTTAACAACTTCAGAAAGTACTAAACGCAATAAATTAAATACATTGATATCATATTATAAAAGTAATGTAAAAAGTACTTTTGCTTGTTGTAGTTTAATAACAACTGTTTCAAAAGAGAGAATATTCTTACCAATAAATGAATATGATATTATAGGAAGAGTTAAATGTCCAACCGAAATTATGAA
>CAZEMQ010000044.1:0-7116 GCA_964513435.1 uncultured Muribaculaceae bacterium | reverse complement strand
AGAAATTATATGCTTTGCTTCAAATGAAAAGAGAATTACTTGAAGCGTTGGGAATAGATGAGGAAATAGATGCCCCAAGATGTCGTTAGATACTTTGACTATTTGATTAAAGAGCTGAATTTTTCTGATAACACAATTTCTAGTTATCGCCGTGATTTACTAGACTTTTTTTCCTTTCTTAAAAAAAATAACATCGATTATTTAAGAGTTGATAGATATAATGTTCGTGCCTATTTAAAATACTTAGATGAAAAGAAATTAAAAAATAGTACCATAGGACGAAGAATTAGTGCCATTCGTAGTTTTTATAATTATTTGCTTAGTACAGAAAAAATAACTAATAATATTTTTAATAGTATTAGAAATCCCAAGTTAGAAAAAAGATTACCTAATTATTTAAGTTATGAAGAATTATCAGAAATATTTAAAAAAATTGATATTTCTTCTTTAGAAGGGCTTAGAAATCGCCTTATAATCGAAATGTTTTATGCTACTGGATGTCGAGTTAGTGAATTAATAAATATCAAAATGAGTGATATAAATACTCAAAATAAAACAATAAGAATAATGGGTAAGGGTAGTAAAGAACGCATTGTTTATTATGGTGACTATGCGGCTTATTACTTAAAAAAATATTTAGATACCAAGTATAATTCTCAAAGTAAGTATCTTTTTTTGAATAATAAAAAAGAAAAAATGACAATTGGGGAAGTTGAAGAAATTGTCAGGAATATAGTTTCCGATTTGGCTTTAAAAACTCATGTGACTCCTCATACTTTAAGACATACATTTGCAACTCATTTATTAAACAATGGTGCAGATATTAAAAGTGTTCAAGAATTGCTTGGGCATTCGAGTTTAAATACTACGGGAATATATACCCATATAACTAATGATCGTCTTAAAGAGGTGTATTTAAAAACTTTTAATCGCTAAGAGTTTTTGTCGTATGTTATAATGGTATGGGAGGTAATTTATGTCAGACAAAAAACTAACAGAAAAGAAATTAGAAATTTCAAAAATAATATTAACCTATTTAGATGATATAGAAGATGATAATAGTATTTTGAAAGGGAATTTATTAAAACCAGAAGAAAAAGAATTTATTTTAAATGATTTAAACGCTTTTATTATTGGGCTTATTTCAGATCAGTCTGTAAAAGCAGAGACAGCTTGGAGTTTGCCATATAAATTGTATTTGCGACTTAATACTTTTGATTTTGAAAAAATACTTAATCAATATAGTGAGAAAGATTTAGAAAATATAATTAGAGAAAAGCCAGCGTTACATAGATATCCAACAAAAATGGCAAGCTATATATACAGTGCTATAAATGATATTGTTACTAAATATGGTTCTAATGCTGAAAACATATGGAAAGATAAACGAGCGGATGAAATAGTTGCTTTACTAGAACAATTTAAAGGTATTAGTCATAAAAAAGCATCGTTAGGAACTTTAATATTGGTTAGGGATTTATCAGTAGAAATCCTTGATAAAGAAAATATTGATATTGCTTATGATATACATATTAGAAGATTGTTTTTAAGACTTGGGCTTGTTGATAAAGATGAGCAAGGTCTAATATTGAAAGAAGCTAGATTTCTTTATCCAGAATTTCCTGGAAGACTTACAACAGCATTTTGGACATTAGGAAGGAATATTTGTCGTCCTACAGATCCTGCTTGTTTAATTTGTCCACTTTATGAATATTGTAATCGTGATATTGAAAAGACTAAAGATATTAAGTAGCATAGCAAGTGATGTAAAAAAGGAGAATAATATGGAAAGTATTTTGGAATGTAAAAATATATGTAAAAGCTTTGGTAAAAAGAAAATTTTAGAAAATGTCTCTTTAGAAGTAGCACCAGGTGATATTCTTGGTTTTATTGGACCAAATGGTAGTGGGAAAACAACTACAATTAAACTTATTTTAGGATTGCAAAAAATTGATTCAGGAACTATTTTTATTAATGGCTATGATGTAACGAAAAAATTTTGTAAGGCAATTGCTAAAGTTGGAGCAATCGTTGAAAATCCTGATTTTTATATGTCTTTAACTGGTTGGCAAAATCTTATGCTTGTTGCTAATAATTATTCGAGTATTACCAAAGAACACGTAAAAGAAATAGTTAAATTTGTTGGTCTAGAAAATAGAATACATGATAAAGTTAGTAAATATTCTTTAGGAATGAAAGAACGGTTAGGAATAGCAAGAGCTTTAATAAATAACCCTAATTTATTGATACTGGATGAACCTACTAATGGATTAGATCCTGAAGGAATAAAAGAATTAAGGGATTTGTTAAAAAGACTTGCTCAAGAGGGAATAGGGGTGTTGATATCGAGTCATAATTTATCAGAACTTGAAAGCTTTTGTAATAAGGTGTGTATAATTAATTCAGGACGGGTTATTGAAACTAGTGAAGTATCTGCAATTAAGCACAATGATGGTAGAGTTATATTTAAGGTAAGTGATACTACAGCGTTACCAATAAAAGATGCAAGTGATATTAAAAAGAATAGTTTTGTAGTTAATGTTTCTAAAGAGCAAATACCTGCTATAGTTAGAAAGTTAGTTAAAAGTAAAATTGATATATATGAAATAAAAATGGAAGAAGTTTCATTAGAAGAAGCTTTTTTGAAAAAAACTAGAGGTAAAAAATGATTAGTTTGATTAAAAATGAAATGTTTAAACTACTTCATAAAAGAAGTTTGTATGTAATAGTTATAATAACACTTATGTTTATTGTGCTAGTTAATTATATATATAATTCATATGGTAATTTATTGCAACAATCCAGTGAAAGGATTGACATTACCGAAGTAAATGAATTTCTTGATAATTATGATCCAGATATTGATGATATTAGTGATTTTGCTTATAACATAGCATTATCTGATGTTTATGGTCTTACTTATAATTACGAAGTTGATTCATGGCAATATTATATATTTACAAATGATTACTTTAATGTTGCTTTTCAGTATTATCTTGAATTATATAGCGATAATGATGAAGAAGTAATTGGACAATTAAAAAGTGAATTATTAAATATATTACAAGCAATATATACAGATAATTGGCAATATTTTATTGAAATACAAATAGATGATTTGGAAACTCAAATATCTACTTATCAAGAAATATTAGAAAGTGATGATTTAAGTGATGAGAATATAGTAGAATATAATAGATTATTATTTATTGCTGAGGAAGAATTAGAACTTGCTCAATATCGTTTAGATAACGAAGTTCTTTATGGAGATGATTACTTAAATGATGCAATTTATAGTATTCAAGAAGATTTGGAATTAATAGCATCTTATTATTTCGATTCTGATTTTGATACTGATGAATACATAGATATAATTAAAGCATATAAAGTAAATAAATATATTTTAGAAGAACAAGTGGATGTTAATAATTTTACTGTATCTCGTAGTGTATTGATGGAATTTTTTGAAAATTATGCATTTTTCATTTATATATTTGTCATACTAATTGCAGGTACTATTGTAAGTGAAGAATATTCTTATGGCACAATTAAATCTTTATTAATTTTGCCACATCGAAGATCAACAGTCATATGGTCCAAATATATAACTGTAATATTGAGTGCAATTTTCTTAATTTTGCTTTTGTTTGTTAGTCAATTACTTATTGGAGGAATAATGTATGGCTTTTCAGGGTTAGATATTCCTGTAGCTATTTATAATGTAACAACCAATAGTATAGAAGCATTAAGTGTATTTAAGTATTTTTTCTTATATTTTTTAGCAAATTTACCTAAAATCATAATAATAGCAACATTTGCATTTGGTTGTTCAACGATATTTAAAAATTCAATGTTCTCAGTTGCAGGTACTTTTATTTTCATTATAGCAGAGAGTTTCTTAGAATTGATTGATAATAAGATAATGGATTACTTTTTAACTAATAATTGGAATATTTCTGTTTATTTATTCGGAGGAACATCACCATATGGATTGACTTTAGGTTTTTCATTATTAATCTGTTTTACATATTTAATTTTAATGTTACTTGCAACGGTTTTGGTATTTACAAATGAAGATATTAAAAATATTTAGTTGAAGGTGTTATAAGTGAAGTTTAAATTAAAACGACCATATCATTATTTTATTGAAGGTATAACAATTCTTAGTTTAATTGTAGGTATATTTTTAGTTGTATATACATCTACTGAGTTAAAAAGTATGTCTGAAGATATTATTAGTTCTACTGGTATAGTATCTGTAGATAGTAAAGTAGAAAGAAGTAATAAAATAGATAAATATATTGAAAATATTTCTGAGGATACCTTGATTGAAGAAATAAATATTAAAAATGAAGTTACATCAATTTTAATAAATAATGGAGATAAATACGAATCTCATTTGTTTAATTATGAAACAGGGGAAGAAATTGTAATTGATGATTTGCTAAGAAGTGGTACAACAACTAGTTTTTGGAACAAAATAACCGAATTAGTATATTTGAAATATCCTAAGTTTATTGCAGATGTCATTTCTTTAAACGATAAAGAAAATGTTTACTTTTTAAAAGACAATGAATTAGTAATTTATTACTATGGTTATGAAATAGATCCAATGCCTCAAGAAGAATTATATTTAAGAGTAAATTTTAACGAAATAAAAGACTATCTTAATATTAGTGTTGATTTTGATAGTGCTTATGAAAATGAAGATGGCAGTGTTATTAATACTAATAAAAAATTAATAGCTATTACTTTTGATGATGGACCAGGAATATATACTGATAGATTAGTATCGATATTAAATGATAATAAAGTTAATGCTACTTTCTTTATGTTAGGTAGCAATTTAGAAAAGTACCGTGATACAGTTTTAAATGTTTTTAATAGTGGTAATGAAATAGCATATCATTCTTATGCTCATAAAAACTTTTTGCGTCAAAGTATAGATGAAATTCAAGATGAATTTTCCAAAAGCAATGAAATATTAAAAAGTATTACTGGTACGACATTTAGTTTAGTTCGTCCTCCATACGGTTCAATTGATAGTGATGTAAAAAATGCTTTAGATGCATCATTTATCTTGTGGAGTGTCGATACTGAAGATTGGAGATATAAAGATACGGATTACTTATTAAATTATACGTTAGAAAATATTGGAGAAGGAGATATTGTCTTATTCCATGATATTCATAAAACAAGTGTTGATGTTATTGAAATACTTCTGCCGTATTTATATGTTCAAGGTTATCAAGTAGTTACAGTTTCTGAACTAGCAAGCTATTTTAATGTTGCTTTAGAGAGTCATACTTCATATCGTAATTTTACTAAATAAAACCTATTTCTTGGTCATCATCTGATATTACTTCTTGAACTAAGGAAATAGCTCCACCGACTAGAAAAAGTAAGGCAGCAATTAAATTTAAAAAAGTATTGCGATATTCTTTGTTGTTAAAATTTTTTTCCATATTATTTAAATCACTTGTAAACAACAATACAAAATATAGATATATAAAAAAACTGATAAAGAATAAAGCAATATTGATGTATTTACTTTTTCTAAAAGCCTTAGAATCATTAGTAGTTACATACTTTTTTTCGTAAGCATTAGATATTATTGCAAAAGCTGCAATAAAAAAATAAATGATCCAAATAAAATCCTCAGTTTTAAGCCTTTTTAAACGATTTAATATTTCCATATTAAATTTTATGCTTAAAACTGAGGATTTTGGGTTATTTTCTTTTCTTTTTATTTATCATATATTCATTTACACATTTAACAATTACATAATTACGTCCTACAACAAATGCAATTGCAAATAATACAAAGAAACCACATAAAACATAAGTAGATATACTGTTTTCATTTAGTATGTTTTCTACAGTAAAATATATTGCACAAATAAGTAATAAAGCACTATATAGCAATAATCTGTTTAAACGTTTCTTTTGTTCTTGACCAAAATTTGTTTTAAAGAATTCTTCTCGAGCAACTCTTTTTTCTTCTTTACTAGCTCTTTGATATTTATTTTTTTCCATGAAATCACCTAGATACATTCTAACATAAAAAATGGGAATTGTCATTCAATAGTTTTTTTGCTAAAATTATTACTATAAGGAGTAATCATATAAATGAAAAAAATATTATTAGTGTTAATTATATTATCTATAATTGGTGCAGGGGTATATTATCTGTTTTTTGATAACGTAAAAGCTTTAGATATTGAAGAAATTAAAGAGGGATGGCATGTTGAAATTACTAGTGATTATATTAATATTCGTGAAAGTGCCAGTACTTCAGCAGATATTTTAGGTAGTGTAAGTAAAGGTGAGGTATATAAAGTTATTGAAGTAGAAACAGCTGGTAATACATTTTGGTATAAAATTGAGTATGAGTCAGATAAATATGGCTGGATATTTAATTCTACAAGTGTTAACTATTTAAATGATGTGAACAATCCTGAAGATATTCAAGCTCCAACAATAAAGTTTTATAATTCTACATACTATGTAAATAGTATTGATGAAATAACTTATGAACATTTAGAAGTATATGATGATAAACCAGGTGTAACAGTTAGTCATGAAGTATATCATGAAGTAAATGAAGATACTAAAAAAGACCAATATTGGATTCAATATACTGCAACTGATGCTGTAGGCAAGAGTGTTTCTAAATTGCAAAAAATTGAATTTAATATCCGTCCTAGTGATGAAGAAGTTCTTGATTTTAGTGAATTAGAAAGATGATTTGTTTCATCTTTTTTGTATTGTTCGTTAATTTCCCTTGAACTGAAATTTGCTAATGTTTACAAATAGAAATTGTATAACGTTAGTAGTGCAACAACTATAAATAAACTGTTGAAATATACTTTATTATTTTTAGGTATAATTCTATATGCGTGTTTTGTGATTATAACTTATCTGAAGAGTTACTTGAAGGTTGGTGTTCTTTATTTAATTATCGACATACCGTTTTTAGATTTAGAATAAAATTTTCTTCTCATATTATCACAGTCTAAACCACTTATGCTATGCTACGAAAAGCTACGCGAGTATAAAATGCCCAAAAAAGGTTTTACTTTGGATTGAAGAAATCGTGTGTCAAAGATGGGGTAT
>CAZEMQ010000043.1:0-7424 GCA_964513435.1 uncultured Muribaculaceae bacterium | reverse complement strand
ATAAAATATAGTGGAGGTGTTTATGAAAAAAATAATAATTGAAGGAAACAAAACTTTAAGTGGAACAATTAAGATTGGAGGAGCTAAAAATAGTGTAGTAGCTTTAATTCCTGCGGCGATACTTGCTGATGGAGTAGTTAAAATTTCTAATGTTCCCAATATATCAGATAAAGATGCTTTGCTTGAAATTTTAAAGTTATTAAATGTTAAAGTAAAAAAGAACAGTAGTATAATTGAAATTGATCCGACGAATATAGAAAATTGCATTATTCCTGAAAACTTAAGCAATCGTTTAAGGGCATCATATTATTTTATGGGGGCTTTATTAGCAAAATTTAAAAGAGTTGAAATGTTTTTCCCTGGCGGTTGTAACATTGGGTCACGACCTATCAATTTACATTTAAAAGGATTTGAAACTCTGGGAGCAACAATCACTAAAGAAGATAGTAAATATATTATTGAAGCACCAGAATTAGTTGGTGCTGATATAATGTTAGATTTTGCTTCTGTTGGAGCAACTGTCAATTTGATGATTGCAGCAACTAAAGCAAAGGGAACAACTCGAATTATGAATGCTGCTAGAGAGGCTGAAATTTCCAATATTGCAGAATTATTAAACAACATGGGAGCAAAAATAACGGGTGCAGGAACTGAAGAAATCATTATCGAAGGAGTTGAGGAACTTCATAGTGCACAAGTAAAAGTAATACCTGATCGTATCGAAGCGGGAACTTACATAATTATGGGAGCTTTGCTTGGTGAAAACTTAGTCATTGAAGGAATTATACCTGAACATAATATTTTGCTTTTAAATAAATTACAAGAACTAGGTGTTAATTTTAAATTACAAAATCATAAAATTATTTTAAATAAGAGTAAAAATTTAAAGCCGACGAATATTAGAACAGCAGTATATCCTGGTTTTCCAACTGATTTAGGGCAACCAATGGCTGTATTATTAACTCAAGCACATGGGATTTCATTGTTTGAAGAAACTATATGGGAAAACCGTATGGGGCATGTCAAGTATTTAAACATGATGGGAGCAAATATTAAAGCTGAACGCCAACATGCTGAAATAACAGGTCCAACATCATTACACGGTGCAGAGATAACAGCGACTGACTTGCGAGCTGGTGCTGCTTTAGTAACTGCTGGTTTAATCGCTGAAGGAACAACTATTATTAATGATGCTGAACATATTCTTCGTGGTTATGAAAGAATTATCAACAAATTATCATCAATCGGTGCTAATATCAAAATAATTGAAGTATAATTGTAGTGAATACGCTACTTTTTTTATGGGGGTATTAATGAAAAGAAGATATAAGTTATTATTGATTATTTTAGTTGGAGCCATATTAACAATATTAATAAATTTTACAACCATTAACAATGACATCACTTTGGTTAGCATTGGTGATGGCTTTAGTTTAGGAATGACTCACTACAATGTAGCTGGACCAAGCTTCAATGATTATTTAAAAGATATTTTAGATACTAAAAATATATTAAATAGTTACAATAATGAATTTTCTTTAGCACATATGACCATTCATGAATTAAATGAATATATGGAAGATAATGTTTTAGGTAAATTTACAAGAATCCCCATTAAACAAACTTTAGCATCCGCTGATGTTTTGACAATTAGTATCGGCTTAGATGAATTTGCTGATTTATCAATACAAAACAGCTTAAATAACGAAGCATTAACCAATTACATAACTGAATTTTCAACCCTTTTAAAAACAATCCGTGAATTTTCAACTGCTCAAATAATCATCATAGGATTATATCCAGCTTACAAATTTAGTGAAAATGATGCTTATGAAATAAATAACGAACTAAAAAAAATAGCAGGTAAATATGATTGTCAATTCTTAGATATAATGGCTTATTCTTTAAATAAAGACTATTACTTAAATGATACTAGTTATTACTTAAATTATGAAGCACACAAAAAAATCGCTGAAGCTTTAAGTCTCATGGTTGCTAATTAACTTGCCAAATCATATAATTTGTGATATTTTTAAATCGTGGTAGTTATGAAAAATAATTTTAGTAATTTTATTAAAATAATTTTAATCATTATTAGTATAGTAATTATCTTTTCTTTGCTGTTTTACATTATAACTAGTAAAGAAGTAGCAACTAGTACTCAAAATGATTCCCGTACTTCCGATGATGAAAACGTAGCATTAATTGTTACTGATTTATTAACTATATTTGGTTTTGTCAATGGAACGGCTTTTACAGAAGAAGAATCATGCCAAGTTTTATATAATGATTTAGGATATGAAATTGACAGTTTAGAAAACTTCTTTGATTACTATAGTGCTGTTATAATGGATTGTATGTATGCTAAAGAATATCCAACAATTTATTATGATACCAATACTAGTTTTAAAATAATTACAGAATCAGAATATAACAATTATAAATTTTATTTTAATGATTTAAATGATTACCAACCAGTTACAGAAATATATGACACAGAATATTTAGAATCCTTAAGCGAAGAAGAAATGCTTGCTATTCAAGACTATATCAAAGATAATTATTTAATAGCTTATAAAATAGATGAAACTGCTAGTAAAAATGAAATAACATACAGCCTTAAAAGAGTAATTCGAGAAGCTGATTATTACATAGCTATAATTATTGCTAACTACGATGATAAAGAATACACTGGTTCATTAAGGGTTGATGTTGCTAAAGGCAATATTACATATTCAAAATTGGTATTTTATTGATTTTACACTTGCTATTAATAAAAAGTATGTTATAATATTAAGGACAAAGGATTACTATGTCAAGAATTTGACATGGCGGAAGGAGCGAATATGAAAAAGAACATTCATCCAGAAGTACAAGATGCTACTGTAACTTGTGCATGTGGTGCAACATTTACTACTCGTTCAACAAAAGAAAAAATAGATGTTGAAATTTGCAGCGAATGTCATCCTTTCTATACAGGAACACAAGGCAAAGCAAGAAAAGCTGGAAATATTGAAAAATTTAACAAAAAATATGGTTTAGATAAAGAACAAAAGTAGTAATATTTTTGTTTTTTTTCGTTTTATTTAGTATAATGGTTATAGGAGATGATTGAAATAAAACTATTTTTAGGTGTTGACCATCAAGGAGTCAAATATAAAGAAGATATTATTAATTATTTAAAAAGTAATGATATCGATATAGAAGCATCATTATTAGAAAATTATTCTACAGATGATTATCCTGATTTTGCTTATGATGTATGCCAAAAAGTGTTAAAAGAAAATGGGTTAGGAATATTGGTATGTGGTTCAGGAATTGGTATGAGTATTGCTGCTAATAAAATAAAAGGTATCAGATGTGCACGTGTCTTTAATGAAAATGATGCTTTTACAGCCAAAAATCACAATGGTGCTAATGTAATAGCTTTTGGTATCGATTTAAATTTACCAACGATCTACAAAATAATTGATACATTTATAGTTACTAAAAGTCCTTGTGAGGAACGTCATATAAGAAGAATAAATAAACTAGAACAAATCGAAGCCGGAGAATATCATGAACTATAAATTGATTCTTTACATATTTTTTGCTTTTGTGGCGGCATACGGTTTATCTGGAATAAATTTTAATGGTATTATTAAAAAAAATAAAGTTGTTGAATCACGCGTTTTAGTAATAGTGTTAAGTCTATGTATTAGTTACTTATTAACTAACTTTGTAATAGAATTTGTTAATTAGACATATATAATTAATGAGGTCTAAAATGCCAAAAAAATATTTACTTATAATAATTGTTGTGCTAAGTGTAATAGCTGTAGTAAGTAGTCCTAGTAAAAAGACTGCTTCTTTTAATGATACAAAAATAAATGTTGTAATTAAAGATGCGGATAGCAATGAAGAAAAGACTCTCGATTTAGAAGAATATATAGTCGGCGTAGTTGCGGGAGAAATGCCTGCATCTTTTGAAGTTGAGGCTTTAAAAGCTCAAGCTGTTGCAGCTAGAAGCTATGCGGTATATAAAATAAATTCATCCACCGAAAGTTACGATTTATTGACAGATATTAGTAATCAAGTATATATAACAGTTGAACAGATGCAAGAAAAATGGCAAGATGATTTTGATTTTTATTATGAACGCATAGTATCTGCAGTAAAAGAAACTACTGGTTTAGTTATGGAATATGAAGGAGAAGTAATAAGTGCATATTATTTTGCAATGAGTAACGGTGCTACTGAAGATGTTTCGTTAGTTTTCGGAGAGTCTTTAGATTACTTAAAAAGTGTTGATTCTTCTTGGGATGAAGATGTTAAAAATTTTGAAGTAACTACTTCATTTACTAAAGAGGAGTTTTGTGAAAAACTAGGTATTGAATGCAATCAAATAACTATTAATGATATAAGTCGTAGTACAACCAATCGAGTAAATAAAATAATAATCAATAATCAGGAATTTTCAGGCACGACGTTTCGCCAATTGTTAGATCTTCGCTCAACAGACTTTACAATTACTATTGATGATGATGTAACTATAACCACTAAAGGTTATGGTCACGGAGTAGGTATGAGTCAATATGGAGCTAATGCTATGGCGAAAAATGGTGCATCATACGATGAAATACTCAAGTATTACTATAAAGATATCAATATTGTTGAATTAAATGTATAAAATCAAAAATACTCCCCATACTTTAATTAGGATGGTGAATTATGAAGAAAAGAAAATTAAAAGCATTTGTCTTGCCAACAGTTTATGTTTTAGTAATTGGAATTTTATTTATTAGTATTTCCTACATCGGTACAGCTTTACAAAATGGTAACAGCTACAGCAGTGATTTGTCAATCGATGCTTTAGAAGATACCAATGTAAGCACTGTAATCAAAGACGAAGAAAACGTTACAACGGTTCAAATTGTAAAACCATTTACATCAGAATCAGTAAGCATTAGCAAATCATACTATAATAAAGATGATGATGAAGAAACTCAACAAAACTCTTTAGTATATTATGAACAAACATATTTACAAAATAGTGGAGTTTTATATTCATCAGATGAGACATTCGATGTTATTAGTGTTTATGACGGAACAGTAACAAACGTTACCGAAGATGAAATACTAGGCAATGTTATTGAAATAACCCATAATACTAATTTAAAAACAGTATATTATAGTCTAGGGGAAATAATGGTAGCAAAAGATGATGTTGTATCCGCTGGAGACATTATAGCTAAAAGCGGGGACAATAAGTTGGATGATGAAAAAGATAACTGCTTATTATTTGAAGTATACTATAATGGTTTTACTTTAAATCCTGAAGAATTTTACACAATGAATATAAACGATTTACAATAGAACATAAATTGACCCCTTAATAATATAATTTATTAAGGGGTTGTTTGATTATGAACGAAATAATTAGAACTAGAGTTATACAAGAAGCTAATCACATCTTAAATACTAAAGATACAATTAGAAAAACAGCACAAGCTTTTGCAGTTAGTAAAAGTACAGTTCACATGGATTTACAAAAACGGTTACAAAAAATTGATACTAAACTTGCAGCAAATGTAAATGAAATATTTAAAACGCATAATGCAATAAAACATATTCGTGGAGGAGAAGCAACAAAAACAAAATATAAAAGAGGTCAATAATGAAATATAAATATATTATTTATTTAACAGATGAAATAATTTATGTAAAAAACAAGAAAACAAATGATATAATTAAATTCAAATTATCTAAAGATGTAATAAAGTATGGTAAAGTGTATAATATTACTAAATTTTTAGATGCTTTTAATAAGTTAATTAATACAAACCATTTAAACAACAATCTATTTGGAGATAAAATTAAAGTTATAGTAAATGCTAACTATAGTCCAGCAGATATATATTTTTTAAAAAGTTTATTAGAAAAATTTAATTATCGTAAAATAACATTTGAAAAAGAAACAAAATTATACAAGCTAAATAAATCTAATGCTTATTTAAATATATTTAATAATTATTTAATGCTTAGCTATATTGATGAATATAAAAAGATTAACAATTACATTATTCCAGCTAATTTTTTTAATAGTACTAAAGACTTATTTCGATTTGTTAAAAACAAAATAGAGGAAAGAGATTTATTTTTAATTGGTAATGGTAATTTAATTGAAGAGTTTATGTTAAATTTCGAAGCCAAGAATCATAATAAAACGTATTTGCATACAGATAGTGAAATTTATTTATTAAACAGTGTTTATTAAATGTAAATAGCTATTTTTTTTATTTGCTAATTGTCACAGATACCTTTATACTAAAAATGTATGATAAAAATTATATTAGTTGACAATGATGTACGAAATTATCTGACATTAAAGAAAATAATAACTAAGTTAGATTTTTTATACTCTAAAAATTTAAGCATAAGTTGGTATGAAAGATACACTCCAAAACTTAAATGTGATATTGAAAATTCAGAAATCAAGAAAATATATCTAATAAACAATACTTATAAAGCTAAAAATCAAAACTTAGCAACATTTATTAGAACTAGAGATTATCATAGTGAATTGATACTAATAGGATATTATTATCAAAAGTGGGTAAATAATATATTTGATATTGTTCCTAATATATATTCATATTCTAAACAAATACTACTTGATTTAAAAAATATTTTAGACAATTACCATATTGGTAATATGTTTAGATATCAAAATCGTAATTATAGTTTAAGTATTTATTACGATAATATTCTTTTTATTTATCGTGATACTTCAAAAAGAAAAGTAGTTATAGTAACTGATAATAATCTGTATAGTTTATGTATGTCTTTAAATGAAATAAAGAATCATCTTGATGGAAGGTTTAAACAAGTACATAGAGCATGTTTGCTAAATACCCTTCGAGTTCATAAATATAACTGGTCTAAAAATTACTTTGTGCTAGATAATGGTCAGAAAATAGAATTATTGTCAAAAAAATATAAAGATGAAATAAAAATATAGTTTTAAGACATAAAATGTGATATTTTAAACAATATTTAAACCAAAATAAAAAATATCTGCTAATATTGGTATAAGTAAATGAAATTATGTCGATTTTTGTCGGACTAAAATGTTTGCTTATTAGCTGTATGTGTGGTAAATTTAAAACAAGAAGGAAGGAGTGAGTGTGTTATGATGCAAGGCAGAGTTAAATGGTTTAACAACGAAAAAGGATATGGATTCATCGAATACGACCAACTATCCGATATATTTGTCCATTACTCAGCTATCAAAAAAGATGGCTACAAAACCTTATGCGAAGGGACATTGGTTAATTTTAAGCTAATTGAAACACCTAAGGGATTACAAGCTATTGATGTAACAGAAGAAGAAATGACTACTATTATGTAGTTTTTTTTCTGGTTTTATGGTATAGTATTAATAG
>CAZEMQ010000042.1:0-7436 GCA_964513435.1 uncultured Muribaculaceae bacterium | reverse complement strand
ATCGAAAGAGAGATACCTATAAGTAAAATGGCTACTATTTCTTGCATACAATCACCTAAAAAAATATATGCAATACTTATGAAAATTTTTCTAAAACTTCTTTTATATAAAAGGTATAATTAGCAGAAGAACTTTCTTCTTCGGTTGCTTCTAGTAAGCATAGTGGTGGGAATAAAACACACCACCAATTATCACCAAGACCAGATCCTAATGTAATAACTAAAGATTCATAGTTACCAGAAGGATATATTATTCCTTTATATTCCTTTTCGGGAAAATAATTATTACCATAGTTTATAGTATACTCAATATTATAGCTATCAATTATACTATTAAACTTACTCATATTGGCAGAAATTAATTCTTTCGTTTCACTTTTTGAAGTCGATGTATCCAATATTTCTTTAAATATTGGTTCTATTTCACTACGAATTTGCATCTTTATCTCTTGGTCGGATTCTGAGTTACTATTAGCAATTATTCTAAACCTTATTGCATCTTCTGGTATTAATATTTCTCCGGATGTTTCTGATACTAAACAAAATAACACTGTTACAACAAATAATGCAATTATAATTTTTTTCAAAATCATCACCCACCAAGATTTTGAGCAGGTTTTAGTAATCTTATTCATCAAATTATATATTATAGATGAATAAATATCTAATTTTTTTAGTTAAATCTTCTTTAAATTCATATTTTAAGCTAACATTTTCTTTTATAAATTGTTCTAAAGCAATATGTATATCATCGCCGACTTCAAAAGCCATCAAACCATTCTTCTTTAAATGTTTTATGTTATTAGTAATTATTTTTTTATAAAAATATAAACCATTATCTTGAGCAAATAATGCTAGGTGTGGTTCATAATCTAAAACACTTTTAGATACATAACCATATTCGGGAATATATGGTGGATTAGAAATTATAATATCGTAATTATCGGTTAATTCTTCTGATATATCTTGATTTAAAAAATTAATACTTACACCATTGTTATTGGCATTTTGTTTAGCCAAATCTAAAGCTTCGGATGATATGTCAATTGCAGTTACATCAGACTTTAGGTTTTTCTTTAAAGCTATTGCTAAGCATCCACTACCAGTACCCATATCAATAATTTTTATTTTATCTTTAAATTTATCATTAGCATATTCGATAACTAAAGATGCTAAGTATTCTGTTTCAAAACGTGGTATTAGTACTCTTTCATCAACATTTATTACTGTATTTAAAAATTCAACATTACCAATTAAATATTGTACTGGATAACCATGCTCTAGTTTATCTAAAATAAAAGAAAAATTATCAGCGTATTTTTCTTTTAATATTTGCCAGTCCTTGATGCCAATGTTATCTGGTCTATTCAAATTTTTCACCTGCAAGTTTTAGTTTTAAATCTTCAGTTTGTAAAGCTTCAATGATTGGTTCAAGTTCACCATCCATTACTCGGTCAAGACTCATTATTGAAAAATTGATTCGATGATCTGTTACTCTATTTTGAGGATAATTATAAGTTCTTATCTTTTCTGAACGATCTCCAGTTCCAATTTTATTTTTTCTAGTTTCTCCAAGTTTTTGTTCTTCTTTTAATCTAGCTTCTTCATTAATTTTTATTTTTAAAAGATTTAATGCTCTTTCACGGTTTTTTAGTTGGCTTCTTTCAACTTGGCACGTAACTACAATACCAGTTGGAATATGAGTAAGACGAACAGCTGAGTTCGATGTATTTACCGATTGTCCTCCGGCACCACTTGAGTGATAAACATCCATTTTGATATCGCTTTCTTTTATTTCGACATTTGAAGTTTCCACCTCTGGCATTACTAATACAGTCGCAGTTGATGTGTGAACCCTGCCTTGTGTTTCTGTAACAGGTACTCTTTGAACTCGATGTGAGCCACTTTCGTATTTTAATTTTGAATAAACATTATCACCTTTAATTATAAATTCTATTTGTGAATATCCACCACTTGTTCCATCCACTTCGTGAATTACTTCAATCTTCCAGCCATTAATATCTGCATAGTGCGTATACATTCGATATAGGTCACCAGCGAAAATATTTGCTTCATCTCCTCCGGCTGCTCCCCGAATTTCCATAATCACATTTTTGCCATCATTTTCATCTTTTGGTACTAATAATATTTCTAACTTTTTAAATAATCTTTCTTCTTCAGCAGTTAACGTTTCTATTTCACTTAAAGCAATTTCTTTTAATTCAGGATCATTTTGCATTTCATAAGCTTGCTCTAAATTATTTTTTACTTTCTTATATTCATTATAAGTATCTACAGTTTCTTTTAAGTCACTTTCTTCTTTAGACAATTCTTTTATTTTATTAAAATCACTTAAGATTTCTGGTTTTACCAAATCTTCTTTTAATTTTTTATACTTTTCTACTATTGCATCTAATCTATTAAACATTTTTTACCTCCTTCATAATAAACAATGCAAAACGAAGCTATAAATTAGCTTCATCTTCAGCATCAATTACAACAAGGTCTGCTAAGTCATCTTCAGGAACATCTTCAGTTTCATCATCTTTATCATAGAAAATATCTTCTTCTGTCTCATCAATAATTTCTGCTTCATCTTCTTCTATTAGTTCCTCTTCATCTTCTTCAGCATCTTCAATTACAATATCCAATTTATGACGAGTTTGTAAATCCCAATATCCATTTTTTAACATGATGAATTTTTTGTTAATAGACATTTGTTCAAAAAAATCCATCAATTGTTCTTCAACTACACTGTTAGGTAATTCTAACGCTTTGCAAACTTTTTTAAAGATATCTTGTAGTTTCATTTTCTTTCCAGATTCTTGTAAAACTAAAACTGCTATATCATCATAACCCATCAATTCTAATTCTTCTTTAGATATTTCGCTTAATTTCATGTTTCCTCCTTACATTTTTTCTGGTGGTATTACCCCGATTAAATTTAGTGCATTATATATCGTTTGACGTATCCCTTTGATTAATAAAATATTTTCTGTCGTTTCTTTTTCATTATCAGTTAATATTCTATTTTGGGAATAATATGTGTGAAAAATATTTGCCAATTCATAGACGTAATTCGTAATTAAATGAGGCATTTCTTTTTGTGCCGCTGTATTTACTACTTCTTTAAAGGCATATACTTTTTCTAACACATTATATGTATCTTCACTATTTAATGTTTCAAATTTTTCAGGTATTTCATTAACATCTTTTTCTCTTAAGATTGAAGAAATTCTCGCATAGGCATATGATACGTAAAACACAGGATTTTCATTCGATTTTTTCTTTACTAACGTTAAGTCAAAATCCATTTGTGTATCTAAGCTATATCTTGAGAAATAATATCTAGCAGCATTTACCCCAACTTCATCGATTAATTCTTTTAAAGTTACACTTTTACCAGACCGTTTACTCATTTTTACTATTTCGCCATCTTCAACTAAGCGAACTAATTGTAACAATTTAACTTCTAATTTTTCTGGGTCATTTCCTAAGGCTTTAACACTGCTTTTTAATCTGGCAACATATCCATGATGGTCAGTTCCAAGTATATCAATCATTTTATCAAAACCTCGAGCATATTTATCATAATGATATGCTATATCTGGCACTAAATAAGTCATTGTTTTATCTTCTTTTATTAATACATGGTCTTTATCATCAAATAGGGTACTACATTTAAACCAAGTAGCTCCATCTTTTTCATATGTATAACCATTTTTAGTTAAGGAAGCAATTATTTCATGTAGGTTGTATTTTTCACTTATTGCTTTTTCACTAGTATAAACATCATAATTGATACGATATTCTTTTAAATCTGTAAAAATGTTATCTAATAATTTTTGAGTTCCTAAGTTTTTAAAATATTCTATATCTTTATTTAAATAAGTATCTTGATATTTATCATATATTTCTTTTGCTATTTGGATTATATCTTTACCAAAATAACCATTTTCTGGCATTGGGTAATTTTCTCCACAAATTTCATAATAACGAGATTTTATCGACTCTCCGAGATTGTTAATTTGAACGCCAGCATCATTTATATAATATTCTTCTGTTACATCATAACCACAAAAACGCATTATTCTTGCTAGAGAATCTCCATAAGCCCCTCCCCGAGCATTACCTATATGTAATGTTCCTGTAGGATTGGCACTTACAAATTCTATATTTATTTTTTTTCCTTGTCCAGTGTTATTTCTTCCATAGTTTTCTTTTTCTTTTAAAACTTCCTTTAAGTTCTCTAACAAATAGCCCTTTTCAACAAAAAAATTGATAAATCCAGGACTTTTGATTTCTGTTTTTGTAACTAACGAACAATTAAAATTATCAACAATATTATTCGCAATATTGATAGGATTGTCTTTTAAAACTCTAGCTAAACGCATTGCAACATTACACGAATAATCCCCGTTTTCCTTTTGCTTAGGCCGATTTATTTCTATTTCTTCGGTATAATCAATACCCATATTAGAAAGACTTTCCTTTAAAGCTTCAGTAATTAATTCTTTCATGTCATTCCTCTTTCATTTTAATTTTTATTATCTTTTCATCATCACCAATGCAATATCTCATTTCTATTAAATCATCAAAAACATTTAAGGAACAAAAACAATCAAATGTCATTGACTCTTTGGTTGGAAGAGAAAATTTGCATACTTTTTCTATAAAGTCAATTTCCATAATATACTCATTGGTTGTTCTTTTATACTTTTGTTTTTTTAAATCAATATAATTTATATCTTTTTCTTCATTAAATTCTAAATAATTGTTTTTTTCAAATTTACAATCGACATCATGTAAATCAACTAAAACAGCAGTTTTATTGGATAATTGCCAATCTATTTTATGGTTCAATTTCCTCACCTCGCTTTTTGTCTTGATAATTATAGCATAATATATTGATTTTTGCACTTATATTTTGTATTTTTTTTTACATAATAACTTTTAGGTGATATAAATTGCAAAAGATTAGATTTTTATTCAAGTTGATGTTTTTTGGATTTATATCTTTTATCGTTGTAATTATCGGTTTATATACTTATGCTTATTTAAGTCCTAGATTGGATTTAAAAACTAGTGGTAGTTTGTATCTTTATGATAATAACGGAGAACTTATCTATCAAGGTTCTAGAAATAATGAATGGGTTAACATTGAAGATATTAGTGAATATTTAATTAATGCAACAGTGGCTGTTGAAGATAAAAATTTTTATAAACATCATGGATTTGACTATTTAAGAATTATTAAAGCTATGTATTTAAATATTAAGAGTGGCTCTATCGTACAAGGTGCATCAACTATTTCTCAACAATATATTAAAAATTTATATTTAGATTTTGATCAAACGTGGGAAAGAAAAATCGAAGAAGCTTTTTTAACTTTAGAATTAGAAGTGCATTATGATAAAGACGAAATACTAGAAGGTTATTTAAACACAATCAATTACGGTCAAGGAAACATGGGGATTGTCAATGCTGCTTCTTATTACTTTAACAAAAAACCTAGCGAATTGACCTTGGAAGAAGCAATAATGCTTGCGGGAATATCGAAAAATCCAGCAGCTTATAATCCAGTGTCCGACTACGAAGCATGTATAAACAGAGCTATGGTTGTAGCTAAAGCTATGTTAAATAACGGTTATATTGACGAAGAAACATATAATAGTTTATTTCAAGATGAAATTGAAATATATGCTCAAAATAAAACAAATAATTTACAAATGTTAATGTATTTTCAGGATGCCGTATTAGATGAATTGGCAAGTATTGAAGGTATTCCTGAGTCATTAATCGATGCTGGTGGTTTAAAAATTTATACTACTCTTGATTTAGATATTCAAGCCAATATGGAAGAAAATATTTTAGCAAATAAAGTTGATGATGAAATTCAAGTAGCAAGTATTGTTGTTGATCCAAATACCGGTGCTATTAAAGCTTTAACTGGGGGTATGAATTATGCAACTAGTGAATTTAATAGAGCTACTGATAGTGTTAGACAAGTTGGGTCGACGATGAAACCTTTTCTTTATTATGCTGCCTTAGAAAATAATATGACTATGTCCTCAACTTTTACCAGTGAAGTTACAACTTTTAATTTATCAAATGGAAAAACTTATAGCCCATCGAATGCTAATAATTTATATGCCGATAAGGAAATAACAATGGCTGCTGCTTTAGCCTTATCAGATAATATTTTTGCAATAAAAACTAATTTATTTTTGGGAGTTGAAGCAATGATTGAAGTTGCTCATCGAACTGGAATAACAGCTGATTTAGAAAGTGTTGCTTCTTTACCTCTTGGGACTAGCGAAATAAACTTAATTGATTTTGCTACTGGATATACAACTTTTGCTTCTGGTGGCTACAAAAAAGATTTGTATTTTATCGAAAAAATTGAAGACATGGAAGGAAATGTATTGTATGAACATGAACAACAAAGTACTTTAGTCTTAAACCCTAACTATACTTATATTCTAAACGAGATGATGAATACTACTTCTAATGCTGCCTTTGTAGATTATACCACTCCGACAGCTCTAACAATTTCTTCTGAACTAACAAATAAATATGCTATTAAAACCGGTTCTACAAATACTGATTTTTGGATTGTCGGTTATAATCAAGATGCATTAGTAATGACTTGGATGGGATATGATGATAATACTACAATTAATTCTGAGGTTAGGACCAATTCAAAAAAAGCTTGGGCTGCTACAATCGAATATGTCTTAAAAGATGTTGAAACTAGTTGGTATGAAACTCCCAAAAATGTTGTTGCAGTTCCTCTTGATGCTATAACTGGAGAAGTTACCAATGACACTAGTAAAATAGCACTTTACTATTATGTCTTAGGTTCCGAACCTAGTGTTACAAACGAACAATATGTAAATAGCGAAAAAAATACCGAATAGGTATTTTTTATAATTTAATAATCAAAGTAAATAAGGAGGAGAGCGACACATTCTCTCTCATCTCTTTTGACCCAAAGGGTGTGTGGAAGTGCCGAAATTTTCCACCTCTCCTAATCTTTACTGGTTTCTGATTCTTTATTTTCCCTTTCTTTATTTACTCTTGCTAAATAATCCCAAAAATTATCTTCTATGTTTTTGTTATATTTTTTTTCTTTAGCATTTCTGACTAATCTTTCTTGTTCTTCTTCAATATTTCTATCATCAAAACCATTAATTTTTTTTGTTTCGTCCATATTTCCAACCCAACTTTCCAAATATTTCTTCATATGATATGTGACTTATTTCGTTATTAGATAAATTAAGATTTTTCCCTAAATTAATATCATTTCTTTTTTCTAAAATATATTTAACCTATGTTCTAAAATCATTTATATTATTTTTTAAATTTTATCTTTTTTAATTTTTATGGTTATATGATATTCTTGTGGCAAGTTCATTTCTTCAATTACAACTTTAT
>CAZEMQ010000041.1:0-7477 GCA_964513435.1 uncultured Muribaculaceae bacterium | reverse complement strand
GCAATTTTCTTAACGATTTAAAAATTAATTTAGAGGTATTATTTGAACACTAAGAAAATGGATTAATGCTTTATGCTTTAAATATTATAAAAAACAACGATAATTAGTTAATATTGATGCCTTTTTCTTGCTTAAAATGTAAATATTTGTTAGAATTAATGTGATGATGGGAATGGTGTTCATGGATTTGAATAAAACAAGCATTTTTAATGTTGCTGAATTACGTCAGGAATTAATACTTATAACCCTAAATGAAGTTGTGGAAGCTTTAGAGTTTAAAGGCTATAGTCCTACTAACCAATTAGTTGGGTATTTAATTACTGGAGACTCTAAATATATTACAACATTTAATGACTCACGGAAGAAACTTGCTAAGTTTGATAGAAGTGAAGTGTTAATGGCAATAATTAATGCTTACATGGGAAGATAATGCGTTATTTAGGATTGGATTTAGGTACGACTTCTCTAGGTGTTGCCATAAGTGATAAAACTAATACGTTAGCAAGTCCCTATACCCTCATCAAATTTGCCAAAGAAGATTATGACATAGCCTTAAATGAAGTGTTAAAAATTGTTGATGCCGAAAGCATCAGTGCTATAGTTTTAGGTCTTCCTAAAAATATGGATAATTCTTTAGGTTTTGCTGCAAACCGCAGTTTAAAATTCAAAGAAATGCTTGAACAAAGGGGGCTAAAAGTTTATTTGGAAGATGAAAGGCTTACAACTGTTGAAGCCTTAAACATTATGAAAAATAATGGTGTAAAAAAAATAAATAAGAGTCAAAAAACAGATGTTTTGGCAGCTGTGTTAATATTAGAAAATTTTTTGAAGAGGAATATATGAAGAAGAATAATTTAGTAATTTTATCAGGGGATGGTAAAGAGGTTTTCGATATATTACTCAAGATTGAGGCGAGTGATAAAGAATATATTATATATACTAAAAATGAGGAAAATGAAGCTGGAGAAGTAATTGCTTACGCTGGCAACTATGAATTTAAAGATGGCATACAAAGAATTATACCCATTGAAGATGAAGATGATTTAGAATTTTTGGATATGATACTTTTACAAATTCAAAGTAAAATGAATGGTGGTGATGTTCTTTGAAAAAAGCTAAAAAGATTATTATTAGTATTGTAATTGCTTTAGTTGTTTTAATTGGTTTATCAGTTTGTTTTTATCTTTATAGTCTAACTCCCGTCGGTGATAGTGAAGATACAGTTACATTTGTTGTCAATTCTGGTGATAGCAAAACACAAATTGTTGCTAATTTAAAAGAAGCTAATTTAATAAGAAATAAATATAGTGCTTTGGTCTATATTTTATTATCGGGTAGTAGTAATATCCAAGCTGGTAATTATGAATTAAATCGGGGTATGTCAACTAAGGAGATAATTACAGCCTTAGCAAATGGAGATATCGTTGATTCTCAAAAAGAATCTGTTAGAATTACTTTTAAAGAGGGATTGACTTTAGAGGATTGTTTAGAATTACTAGCGGAAAATACGGATTTAGAATATGATACGATAATCGAAGAAATAAACGATACTGAGTATTTAAATACTTTAATTGCTGATTATTGGTTTTTAACTGATGAAATATTAGATAGTGATATATACTATGGCTTAGAAGGTTATTTATATCCTGAAACATATGATTTTTATATTGATACGACTTTAGATAGTGCTATTAGAAAAATGCTTAATGTGACTGATGCTCGTCTTAGTGAAGTTAAAGATGAAATTGATAGTAGTGATTATTCAGTTCATGAAATACTTACAATGGCTTCAATAGTTGAAAAAGAAGCGGTTTATGAAGATGATAGGGCATATGTTGCTCAAGTAATATATAAAAGACTAGAGTTAAATTGGAACCTAGGTATGGATGTAACAACTTATTATGGAGTAGGTAAGGATATGAGTGAAGTCCTTATGGCAGTTGACTTAAGTGATGAAAATCCTTATAATACTCGTGTTGCTACTTTTAAAGGTTTACCTGTTGGACCTATTTGTAATCCATCGATAAGTAGCATCAATGCTGTTTTAAATCCAGCAGATACGGATTACACTTACTTTTTTGCAGATGTAACTACTGGTAAAATATATTTTACCAATGATTATGAAGAATTTTTAGATTTTAAAGAATTATATGGATAGGTGATTGTAATGAAAGAACAAATATTGGAAATGGAAAAATATGCAATAGATAATAATGTTCCAATTATTGAAAAAAAATCTATTATGTTTATTATGAAATATATTAAAAATCATAATGTTTTAAATATTTTAGAAATTGGTAGTGCTATTGGCTATTCTGCTATTTTGATGGCTTCAAGTGCCAAAGATGTTATGGTAACTACTATTGAACGTGATGAAGTTAGATATATGGAATGTCTTAAAAATGTCAAAAAATGTGGCATGGAAAAGAAAATCAATGTTGTATTTCAAGATGCTTTAGAATTGAATTTAAGTGAAGAATTACGTTATGATATGATATTTATTGATGCTGCTAAAGGACAATATACTAAGTTTTTTGAAAAATATAAGCATTTTTTAAATCCTGGGGGAGTTATCATTACTGATAATATTAAATTTCATGGTTATGTCGGAGAATCTTCTAAGCTTGATAAAGGTAATTTAAAAAGTTTAGTTGAAAAGCTTGAAAATTATGTCGATTTTCTTAAAGAAAATTCTGAATTTGATACGGTATTTAAAGATATCGGCGATGGACTTGCAATAAGCACATGGAAAGAATAAATAATTTAGTAACTGTTACCAGTAAACAAATGCTTAATGATTTAAGGGGTATGAAAAATATTACATTATTATATCCTCTTAAATCTTTTTGTATTGGTTATAATGTTACTTTCGACATAACTGAGATTGATGACTTTGTATTAATTAATAGAATACTTGATGATGCTGATTTAGACAAATTAGAAAGTATTTTAAATAATAGCAAAATAAAGGGTATAGTCTTTGATGATTTGGGTATTATAGAAGTTATTAAGAATAAAAATATTACTAAAATACTTCTTTTAGATCATATTGCTACTAATAGTATTTCTATCAATTATTATTTAGAATATGTTGATAGTGTAGTAGTTTCTAATGATTTAACCGAAAGTGAAATTAGAGATATTGTTAATAATTCTAAAAAGCCCCTTGTTGTTAATGTTTTTGGTCTAAAAACTTTGATGTATTCTAGAAGACAACTTTTGACTAATTATGCTTTATATCACGGCTTAGATAAAGAGACTTATCTTGAAGCTTCAATTGATGGTAATCAATTTAGAATAGTTGAAAATGAATATGGCACTGTTTTTTATGCTAAAGATTATTATGATGCTTTTAGTTTGTTAGATTTAAAAAATGTTTGTTATTTTTGGTATAACCCAATATTATTAGATAGTGATATCCTAAGAGAAGTAATGATGAGTAGTAATGCTAGTAGTGTTGCTAGCAAACGCTACTTTTTAGATAAAAAGACTTATTATAAAGTTGGTGATGAAAATGCCTGAGTTATTAGCTCCAGCTGGAGATTTTGAAAAGATGGAATTTGCTTTTTTGTATGGAGCTGATGCCGTTTATTTTGGAGGACAAAACTATAGTCTTCGAGCTAATGCTAAAAACTTTTCTAATGAAGACATTGAAAAAGCGACCAAGTATGCTCATAGTCTTGGCAAAAAAGTCTATGTAACCGTTAATATTGTTTTTCATAACGAAGATTTTCAAGGGTTAGATGATTATTTAAAGTTTTTAGATAGTATAAATGTCGATGGCATTATTGCTAGTGATATAGCAGTTATAAAAAAGGTTCAAGAATTAAATTTGAAATTTAGTGTTACACTTTCTACACAAGCAAGTTTATTAAATGCTAGAGCAGTTAAGTTTTGGTCATCTCTCGGAGTAACTCGTGTTGTTTTAGCTCGTGAAGCAAGTAGAGAAGAAGTAAAAAGGATAAAAGAAACTGGCATAGAAGTCGAAACTTTTATTCATGGTGCAATGTGTACATCTTTTAGTGGTAAATGTGTTTTATCAAATTATTTGACTCTTCGTGATTCTAATCGTGGTGGTTGTGCTCAAATATGCCGTTGGAATTTTGAAGTTTCAAAAAAACCAGACTTAACTATAACTCCAAAGGATTTAAATATGATACCTTTTATCAAAGATGAAATAGATCTAGGAGTTGACTCTTTTAAAATTGAAGGAAGAATGCGATCAATATATTATGTTGCAACTGTAATCGATTGTTATCGCCGAATGATTGATGCAGCATTAAATAATGCATTAACACAAGGACTTGAAAGTTATTATTTAAATATTTTAAATCGTTGTGCTAATCGTGAATCAACTCCCCAATTTTACGAAAAACTTCCTGGTGTTGAAGAGCAATATTTTACTGGGCGAGAAGAAATGTCCAATCAAGACTTTTTAGGTTTAGTGGTTGATTACGATGTTACTTCAAAAATGTTAACACTTGAATCCCGTAATTATTTCTCCGTCGGCGACACAGTTGAATTTTTTACTCCTCAAGAGGAACCTTTTACGTTTGTTATTAATAAAATATATAATGAAGCTATGGAAGAGATACCCGTTTCAAGGCATCCAAAAAACTTTGTTAAAATACCAATTGATAGAGAAATTAAGAAAAATTCTTTCATGCGATTAAAAGTATTTGACAAAAGTGACTTTTTATAGTAATATTATGAACTGAAAATGAAATAAAAAGGAGATAAAATTAAAATGAAAGAAAATAAATTTATTATGACTGCTGAAGGCTACTTAGAAGCCGAAAGTGAATTAAATGAACTAAAAAATGTTCGTCGCCAAGAAATAATTGAAGCGATAAAGGAAGCGAGAGCTCAAGGAGATTTATCGGAAAATGCCGATTATGATGCTGCTAGAAATGAACAAGCAATTGTAGAAGCAAAAATTCAAGAATTGGAATACAAACTTGAACATGCAGAAATAATCGACAACAAAGATAAAAATGTTGTAGATCTTGGTTCAATTGTAACAATTAGTTACGATGATGGTGAAACTGAAGAATACAAATTGGTTGGTTCAATGGAAGCTGACCCATTTGAAAATAAAATTTCTAACGAATCGCCGCTTGGTTTAGCTTTGCTTAAACACAAAATCGGTGATGTTGTTGAAGTAGCATCTCCAAATGGAGGCTACAATATTAAAATTGAAAAAATAGCATAGACCAACAAATTTGTTGGTTCTTTTTATTTGAAGTGTTATAATATTAATGGAGGATTTATGAAAGAATTTGTAATAATTGAAGTGGGTAGTACTAACACTAAAGCATATTTTTGTAAGGGAAACGAAGTACAAGATTTAGGTTTTAAAACTATTGAATTTAAGAACCATTATAAAATAGAAAAACAAATTAATGAAGGTGATAAACAAGAGTTATTTAAATATATTAAAGAATTTAAAAATGAAAACATTTATGTATTTGGAACGAGTATATTTAGAAATTTGTCACCTAGCGAAAAAGATGATTGGTTAAAAGAATTTAAAAGAGTAATTGGCTTAGATTTTCATATAGTTTCACCAGATGAAGAAAATGAGTATACTGTATACGGTGCTGTTAGTAATATTCATTATGATGGAAATATTGGTGTTGTGATTGGTGGTGGAGGGTCTACTGAGTTATCTATAGTAAGCAATGGCAAGATTATTGAAGCACTCAATTACCCTTTTGGAGCAATGGATGTTTGTGATAAATATCCTGATTTAAGAGAAGACTATGCAAAAACTGATTATAATAAAATGATAAAAGAAACTATGTCTACAATGCAAAAACCAAAGAATAAAGCTGATATTTTGATACTTGCTGGAGGAGATTATATATACTTTTATGAAGAACTAAAATATCCTGTTAATAAAAATGAATTTTATGATGATAAATTGCAACCGTATTCACTAGAGGTTACAATAATGGATGAACTTGATAAAGATTTCTTTTATAGCAAGTCTTTAGATGAAATATGTAAACGCACTAACAATGAAGGTTGGTGGCGTGGGGCTAGAGGAATGCGTATTTGTATTAAAGCAGTAGTAGAAATGCTTGATGCTAAATATATCATACCAACTAGAATATCGATGGTATACGGCATAGCAGAAGCAATAAAAAGTGGAAAATTTGCAAAATGAATTGCTAAATTTGTTTAATTATACTATAATAGTAAGTGCTTAAGGAAGGAAATGTTTATGAAAAAAAATGTACATGAAATTGAAATTAAATTAGATAAGGAATGGAAAAGTGCTTTAGATGCAACATTCAAAAAGAAGAATAAAGAAACTAAGATTGATGGTTTTAGAAAAGGTGCAGCTCCCAAAGATATTTATTTGAAACATTTTGGTATTGAGTCTTTATACCCAGATGCTGTTGATGCTTGTATAAGTGTTGCTTATAAAAAAGTGCTTGATGAAAACAAATTAGTTCCAGTTGTTGAACCAAAAGTTGATGTAACTGGGATTAGTGATTCTAATGTAATATTTAAGTTTACAATCATTACAAAACCAGATGTAACTATTGGTGAATATAAGAATTTAAAGGTTAAGAAACCAAAAGTTACAGTTAGTGATGAAGAAGTGGAACATGAAATTGAACACTTAAAAGAACATCTTGCAGATGTAGTTATTAAAGAAGATGGCGTAATAGCTGATGGTGATACTGCAGTTATTGATTTTACAGGTTATGTAGATGGTAAAGAACTTGAAGGTGGACAAGGAAAAAATTTCCCACTTGAAATTGGCAGTCATTCATTTATTCCTGGTTTTGAAGAAGGCTTGATTGGTCTTAAAGCTGGTGAAGAAAAGACTTTAGAACTTAAGTTCCCTGATAATTATGTTGAAGATTTAAAAGGCAAAGATGTTAAGTTTGATATCAAAGTAAACGAAGTAAAAATGCGTGTTTTACCAGAAGTAAATGAAGACTTTTTCAAAGATTTAGGTTATGATGATATAAAAACTGAAGCTGAATTAAAGAAAAAAATTAAAGAAGAAATTAAGCATCAAAAGAGTCATAGTGCTGAAGATGAATTTGTAGAAAAATGTTTAGAAGCAGCAGCTAAGAATATGAAAGTAGATATTAATGAAGAAATTATCGATGATGAAATTCATCGAATGATTGACCAATATGCTAACCAATTACAAATGCAAGGCATGAATATTAGTGATTACTATAAAATAACTGGTACAACTGAAGAAGATTTACATAAAACAATGGCTCCAGAAGCAGAAAAGAGAGTTAAATATCGTTATTTAATCGAAGGCATTGCAGAAGCTGAGGATCTTAAGTTTACTGAAGAGGAAGTTAATGCTCGAGCTGAAGAAGTTGCAAGTCAATTTGGAATATCTAAAGAAGAACTTATCAAAGCTTATGGTTCAATGGAAGTAGTAGAATACGACCTAAAGATGCATAAAGCTTTAGAAATTCTTAAAGAAAATAATTAAATA
>CAZEMQ010000040.1:0-7600 GCA_964513435.1 uncultured Muribaculaceae bacterium | reverse complement strand
AAGAAAATATTATATCATATTTACATGAATTTTACCACTAAATCGTTGACAACTTTGGAATATTAAGTATAATAATATTAAGGTGATGTTTATGGCGAATCCATTTAAAAATAGTATTGAAAACGTTTACAACCGAATGATTATATATTCTATAATATCCGCAATATTAGCGATATTAGTAGGGATAGTGTTATTGTTTTTACCATCTGTTTCTAATAAAGTAGTAGGTATAATTGTTGGAGTTATAATACTAATATTTGGTGTCAATTCAGTATACAAATATTTTCATCGTGATGGAGCTAAAATTTATTCCTTAAGTTTAGTTTTTGGTGTATTATATGCTATACTTGGAGTAGTAATTATTCTTTACCCATATAGTGTTATGGAATTTGTAACAGTTTGCTTAGGATTATTTATAATTATTAATGGAGCTACAAAAGTTAATTATGGTTTGTGGCTAAAAAGAGGAAATGAAGATTCTTGGCTTGTTACTCTTGTTACAGGAATATTTTCAATAGTTTTAGGTATAATGGTAGTATTTAATCCTTTTGCAGCATTTACAGTTACACAAATCTCTGGAATATTCTTAATTATTGTGGGAGTGCTAAATTTATCAGATGCTATTTTGTTTAAAAAAAGAGCTAAAGAAATAATGGAAATATTTTGGTAAAATTACTGCTTTATGCAGTTTTTTTCTTGCTAAAATATTTGCTTTTAGTTATACTATAATATAAAGAAGGTGAATAATTATGTTGATAAAAGAAGTACATGCAAGAGAAATATTGGATAGTAGAGGAAATCCTACTGTTGAAGTGGATATGACATTTGATAATAATATTACTCGTACTGCTAGTGTCCCTAGTGGGGCATCAACTGGTAGTAGAGAAGCATTAGAACTTAGAGATAATGATACCAAAAGATATGGTGGAAAAGGAGTTTTAAATGCTGTTAAAAACGTTAATGAAATCATTCGACCAGCATTACTTGGTAAAAAAGCAGATCAAGCTACTGTTGACAAAATATTGATTGAACTTGATGGAACAGAAAATAAAAGCAATCTAGGAGCTAATGCTACGCTTGGGGTGTCTCTCGCTTGTTTAAAGTGCTTAGCAGCAAGCGAAAATAAAGAGCTATATGAATATGTGTCTAGTAAAAATGTATCTCTTCCAGTACCAATGATTAATATAATTAATGGTGGAAAACATGCCGTTAATAATATTGATATTCAAGAATTTATGATAGTTCCAGTGGTTAAGACGATGCATGAACGAATTAGAGCTGGAGCAGAAATATTTCATGAATTAAAAAAATTGTTAGTCAAAAATAATTTTAATGTTGGAGTTGGAGATGAGGGAGGATTTGCTCCTAATTTAGAAAACAATTCAATGGCTTTAGATTTTATTGTGGAAGCTATCAAAAAGGCTGGTTATAAGGCTGGAGAAGACATTTTTATCGCTCTTGATGTAGCAGCAAGTGAAATATATGATAAGGAAAGTCAAACTTATAGTATAGATGGTAGAAATTTAAGTAGTAAAGAACTTATGGCTTATTATCAAGAATTGATAAAAAGATATCCAATATTAAGTATTGAAGACCCATTTTTTGAAGATGACTTTGAAACATTACAAGAATTTACTTCCCTTGTCGGTGATAGCCTTATGATTGTTGGAGATGATTATTTTGTAACTAATGAAAAATATTTACAAAAAGGAATCGATATGCAAGCTGGTAATGCAATTCTTTTAAAAGCTAATCAAATAGGTACAGTTACAGAAATGACTAAAACCATATTATTAGCCAAAAAACGCAATTTTAAAACAGTTATATCTCATCGAAGTGGAGAAACAGAAGATACTTTCATTGCTGATTTAGCGGTGGGTATGGCTATACCATTTATTAAGACTGGTTCGATGTGTCGGGGAGAGAGAATTGCCAAATACAATCGTTTGTTGCGGATTGAAGAAAAATTGAAAAAGTAATCGAGGCAAGGCTGAAAAACTTGCTTTTCTTTTGTAAATAAAGCTTGTTGATATTTTAAACATGATTTATAATTAAAGTACGGAGATGATGTGAATTGAAAAAAATAGTTGATGGTAATACAGCATGTAGTAAAGTAGCTTATTATTTCAGTGAGGTTTGCAGTATTTATCCGATAACTCCCTCTAGTCCAATGGCTGCTAATGTTGATACTCTTACAAGTAGTGGTTTATTAAATATATTTAATGATACTCCGAAAGTAATAGAAATGGAATCTGAAGCTGGAGCAGCTGGAGCTATGCACGGAGCTTTATTATCTGGCAGTTTAGCTTCAACATTTACAGCTTCTCAAGGCTTATTATTGATGATTCCTAACATGTATAAAATGGCTGGAGAAATGTTGCCAGGAGTAATTCATGTTGCAGCTCGTTCTTTAGCCACACACGCCTTATCAATATTCGGAGACCATCAAGACATTTATGCTACTAGAGCAACTGGTTTTTGTATGTTGGCATCATCTAGTGTTTTTGATGCTCAAAACCTAGCAGCAGTTGCCCATCTTTCAGCTATTAAGGGTAGCCTTCCATTTTTACATTTTTTTGATGGGTTTAGAACCAGTCATGAATATAATACAATTGAAGAAATACCAGAAAATAAACTTTTAGAATTAGTAGATTATGATTCATTAAATGAATTTAAAAAGCGTGCTTTAAACGTAGGAAATAAATACCAATACGGTATGTCTCAAACGGAAGATATTTATTTTCAATGTACAGAGGCTAGAAATCAATATTATAATCAAATTCCAGACATTGTAAATGATTATATGATAAAGATTAATGAAATAATGCATACAGATTATAAGCCATTTAATTATTATGGTAGTTCAAATGCTAAAAACATAATTGTAGCTATGGGTAGCATTACAGATACTATCAAAGAAGTAGTTGATAAACTAGGAAATGTTGGTTTGATTGAGGTTCATCTATATCGTCCATTTAGTCAAAAATATTTCTTGGATTGTTTACCAAAAAGCGTTACCCAAATCGCTGTTTTGGATCGTACAAAAGAAAGCGGGTCATTCGGAGAACCATTATTTTTAGATGTTTGTGGAATACTAAAAGATAGGGATATTAAAATTTACGGTGGACGTTATGGTTTATCTAGTAAGAATACAACTCCAGCGGATATAAATGCAGTATATGAAATGTTAGAAAACAATCCACATCACAACTTTACAATTGGAATAAATGATGATGTAACGAATTTAAGCTTAACTCCATGCCCAATAGAAATTGAAAATAAACATCAAGAAATTCAAATTTATGGGTTTGGCTCCGATGGTATGGTTAGTGCTAGCAAGGATATGCTAAAAATAGTCCACGAAGAATTAGATAAATATATTCAAGGATATTTTGAATATGATTCAAAAAAAAGTGGTGGAGTTACGGTATCTCACTTACGTTATTCAGATTTCCCAATAAATGAACCGTATTATGTAACAAAACCTAAAATAACAGTAGTTACTAAAGATATATATTTTCGTTTATATGAATTGATTGATAATCTACAAGACGATGGTATTTTATTAATTAACACAATAAAAAATAGTGAAGAATTATTAAAGTTACTACCTAATAAAGTAAAAAATATCATTAAGGATAAGAATATAAAAGTATATTTTGTAAATGCTGAGGATGTTGCTTTAAAAAATCATATTCCTGGTAAAATAAGCAAAATAATGGAAGTATTGATATTGAAATTGTTAAATATAAAAGATGCTTTATCAATAGTTGAAAAAAGTGTATCTAAGGACTTTGCTACTAAAGGTAATGAAGTAATTATTAACAATATTAATGCTATGCATGAAGCTATAGATAACTTAGAAGAGCTAGAAATTACTCAAAATTATTCTAATACATTACAAATAAAAGATGATTGTATCGAAAATCTGATGATGCACCGTTTAGGAAATACAATACCTGTAAGTAAATTAAGAGATTATGCTTATGGTAGGTTTCCTGGTGGTTCAACCAAAAATGAGAAAAGAAATATTTCGAATATTGTCCCAATTTGGAATAAAGAAAATTGTATTCAATGTGGAATGTGTTCATTTGTCTGCCCTCATGCTGTCATAAGAAGCATTACAAGTTATGATGAAGCCAAAGGAATTCCTTTTATTGGTCAAGATAATTTGCGATATGTCATTGAAATAAATGAAGAAGATTGTACTGGATGTTCGCTTTGTGCTAATGTTTGTCCTGGCAAAGGGCAAAAAGCATTAACCATGGTTGAAAAGAAAACAAAAGAAAAAGTAATAAGTACAAATAGTGTTACAAACCCAGTGAATAAGTTTACTATAAAAGGGTCTCAATTAGAACGCCCACTATTTGAATTTAGTGGAGCTTGTGCTGGATGTGGTGAAACTCCGTACATCAAATTATTGACACAATTATTCGGAGAAAAATTAGTAATCGCCAACGCAACTGGTTGTTCGAGTATATATGGTGGTAGTGCTCCATCTACTCCTTATTCGCTTCCTTGGGCAAATTCTTTATTTGAAGATAATGCTCAGTTTGCTTATGGAATATATACCTCTTATAAACAAAAAAGGGAACGCATTCGTTCAATAATGTATAGTTGTCTTGAATCAGTTGGTGTTGATGAAAAGGAATTATTTCAAAAATGGTTAGAAAATTCCGAAGATTATGATATAACTTTGGAAGTAAAAAAAGAGTTAATGGATAAAACTATACCAAAAGAATTAATTGATTTAATAGATTATGTTCCTGCTAGAAGTGTTTGGGCTCTCGGCGGCGATGGTTGGGCTTACGATATTGGATACGGTGGATTAGATCACGTTCTTCATACTAATGAAAATATAAAAATATTGGTTTTAGATACTGAAGTTTATTCTAATACCGGAGGACAAGCTAGTAAGGCAACTAAAATCGGTGCTGTCGCAGAATTTGCTAACTCTGGTAAGAAAACCGCTAAAAAAGACTTATTCCGTCTTGCAACATGTATTCCAAACTGTTATGTTGCTTCAATATCACTTGGAGCAAACATGATGCAAGCAATAAATGCATTTAAAGAAGCAGAACAGCATAATGGACCCGCAATAATAATTGCATATTCTCCTTGTATTGAACATGGTATAAAAACTGGTATGAGTTGCAGTATCAGCGAAGAAAAATTGGCAGTTGATTGTGGTTATACATTGTTAATGCGATATGATGGCAAATATCATTTAGACTCTAAAGAACCAAACTTTGATAAATATGAAGAGTTCTTAGATAATGAAATTCGCTTTAATTCTTTAAAACTTAAAAATGCAGACTTTGCAAAACAAATACTTGAAGAGCAAAAACAAAATGCCATTGATAGGTATAATTATTATAAAAACTTAATAGAAAAGTAGAACTTTTTAAAAATTCCTAAGTGTAGTACAGCTAAAACAGAAGATAACAATTAAAAAAGAAGTCGGCGAAGACTTCTTTTTAAAAAATACGAAGCACTCTTGCGAGTGCTTCAAAAGAATAAAAAGGGGTTGACTAGTGTGATACTAGCACCAATTCGCCTTTAAGTGAATTGGTGATTACTATCCTAACCGATTTTTGCGAGTTTGTCAACATTTTTTTAACAATATGTTATAATATTTTAGGGAGAAGATTATGAACTTAAATTTGGTAAGCAAAATAGGACCAAAAACAGAAAAAATATTAAATAAAATAAACGTATTCACAGTAGAAGATTTACTTACATATTACCCATATCGTTACAATGTAATTAAGTTTATAAATATTGATGAATGTTTAGAAAATGAAACTTGTTATTGCATAGCTACAGTATTAAGTGCAGTTAAAGTAGCATATATAAGAAAAAATTTCAATCGAATGTCATTTATTGCTAGCAATAATGGTAAAACATTTACCGTAACTATTTTTAATAGAGCATTTTTAAAGAAAAATTTAATTGTTAATAGAGAAATTGTATTGGTTGGTAAATATAATACTTTAAAAAACACTTTTGTAGCCAGTGATATAAAGTTTAATATTGATTCAGAACGTATTGAGCCGATATATCATTTAACAGAAGGGCTAAAAAATAGCATGTTAGAATCAATCATAAATGAAGCTCTAAAATTAAAATGGGATATTCCAGATTATGTACCAAACATATTTAACGAAAAATATAACTTGTTAAATAAAAACGATGCTATAAAATTAATTCATCAACCAAAAAACAAAACAGATATTAAGAAAAGTGAATTAAAACTCATATATGAAGAATTATTTGTTTATATGTTTAAAATTAATTATTTAAAAATATTAAATAAAGAAGCTGATGGAATAAAAAAGCGATTTAATGATTATTTAGTAAATGAATTTTTAAATAATCTATCATTTAGACTTACTGAAGATCAAGAAAAAGCTATTCAAGATATATTAAAAGATATGCAAAGTAGCAATCGAATGAATCGTTTAGTTCTAGGAGATGTTGGTAGTGGTAAAACTATAGTTGCAATAACAGCTATTTATGCTAATTACTTAAGTGGTTATCAAAGTGCATTTATGGCACCGACGGAAATACTTGCTAAGCAACACTATGAATCACTACAGAATTATTTTGAAAACTATGATATTAAAATAGGTTTATTAACAGGTAGTATGACCAAGAAGGCTAAAGAGAAACTGTATGATAAAATCAATGCTGGAGAAATAGATTGCATAATTGGAACTCACGCTTTATTGAATGAGGGAGCACTTTTTCCTAATCTTGGTTTAGTAATAACTGATGAACAACATCGCTTTGGAGTAAACCAAAGAAACATTCTACAAAATAAAGGTATCAAAAAGAATGCCGATGTCATTTATTTATCAGCAACGCCAATTCCTAGAACGTATGCATTAACCATCTATGGTGATTTAGATTTATCCCAAATTAAAACAAAACCTAACACTAGAAAAGATATTATAACTAAAGTTGTTTTAGAAAAAGATATTCGAGAAGTTTTGATAGCAATGCTAGAAGAGTTAAAAAAAGGACATCAAATATTTGTTGTTTCTCCATTGATAGAACAAAATGATGAATTAGACTTAAATAGTGTTAATGTCCTAAAAGAAAAGTTAAACAGGGCATTTAATTCGGTTGTGCCGATTGAAATATTACATGGTAAATTAAAACAAAAAGAAAAAGATGAACTAATGTTAAAATTCCAAAACGGAGAAATAAAAATTCTTATATCAACAACAGTAATTGAAGTTGGAATAGATATCCCGAACGCATCTATGATGGTAATATTTAATGCTGAACGCTTTGGATTGGCAACTTTGCATCAACTTCGTGGTCGAGTGGGCAGAAGTGATATTCAAAGCTACTGTTATTTGATAACTAACGCAAAGGAGAATGACCGTTTGCGAGTGATGGAAGAAAGTAACGATGGATTTTACATAAGTGAGAAAGATTTTGAACAACGTGGTCAAGGAGATTTATTTGGTATAAAGCAAAGTGGAGATATGACATTTAAAATAGCTGACTTCAAAAGAGACTATAAAATTTTATCTCAAGCAAAAATCGATTCAGAAATTTACCTTGCAAACGCCCTATTTAAAGGAAATTC
>CAZEMQ010000039.1:0-7612 GCA_964513435.1 uncultured Muribaculaceae bacterium | reverse complement strand
TCATCAAATTACTTGATGAATACCTTTTTAGTCCTTTGTAAAATATTATATAAGCTAAAAAAATTAATAATATACAAACACTAATATTGATTATTAATAAATATACATTAAATTCAATTATTACTTTAACTGGAATATAATTAACAATACCAACAGGAATTATAGTAAATAACAACCATTTTGTAATACCTTTAAAAATTCCATCGGGATATGTTGCAAAGTTTGTCATCAAACTATCACCAACATCAGCTATCATATCAGCATTATTAAACCAAAAACTTAGACTATGAAATATTACTGATATCGCAGTTAACATTAAGCCTCCTACTACTAAAAACAAGATAAAAAGAATAAATCCTTTTATAGTAAAACCATATATAAAATAAACGCAAAATGCAAATATTAAATCTCCCAAAGCTGAAACTTGAACTTCTGAAGTAATTACTGATAATAAAACGTTTTTAGGTTGAACAATATAAGCATCTAATTTTCCACTATTAATTGCATCCGACAAATTAAATGTTTTTTTAAAGAAAAGCCGTGATACTCCATAAACACCAGCAGCTATCCCCCATAAAAGCAATACTTCCTTAAATGAATATCCACCAAAATCACTTTTTATGGAAAACAATACTATCCATTGAATAATCATGCTTGAATTATTTAAAATCATAAAAACGACATTAGATATAAACGTTGCTTTATTTAATAATTCTCTCATCATTGCATATTTTATTGATAGATACATTACTCTTATCTGATTTTTAACCACCATTAACATTTATTCTTCTCACTCCCTTTCTATAAACTAAATAACAAATTCCATAAGCAATTATAATGTATATTATTTGAGCTAAGATTATAAAAAATGCTTTATCAAAAGAAAAGTCAACCCATAACTTAGCTGGTCCATAACTTACTACATATACTGGACTAAAACTTAATATTTTTTGTAAAATTGTAGGGAAATATTCAATTGGAAATATCGTTCCCAACACTAATATAAATTTACTATATACCCAATAAAATGGTCCAGAGTCTTCAATAAAGAATGATATTAATCCAATTGATGTTATCAATAATGTACTTATTATTAAAGCACCAATTGAAGTAATGATAACTAAAATAATGCTTAAAACACTTACATCGGGGAATGATCCTAAAAACAAATACCCTACTAATATGCCTAACAAAGCATAAACAGTACCTTTAATAGCCATATCTCCTAAGTGAGTTGCTAAGCAATAAGTAATATAGTTATAAGGCTTATTAATGTTATATGCAATATTACCACTTTTTACATCACTACTAATCTTATTACATAATTTACGTCCCCCTAGTGTCATCCATAATATTTCAGTTACAATAACATACCAAGTCATTTGTTCCATATTGTAGCCATTAATTAGTTCATTCGGATCACTATATAAATATCTCCATAAATTAAATAATATAAATAACATTATAAAATATCCTACAAATCCAAAAAGAATATTTAAAACATATTGTAAATTACTCATCATTTGAGTTTTTATTATAAAAAGATACTTTTTCATATTATGACCTACTTTTATAAATATCACTTATAATATCTTCCATTGGAATGTTTGATATATTAATGTCTACCATATTATCTGGATTCAATAATTTTAAAGCATCAGCTACACTTTTCTTAGTTGTATCTACTTCCATCTTCAAATTATAACCCTTATCTTTTAATATAGTGATTCCTTCAACATCATCCAAATTGACTTTTTCTTTCATCTTAACTTCAACTATCTTTTTATTTAAATAATTATACTTAAGATTATCCATTGTATCATCAAGAACAACTTGACCATTATTGATTATAATAACTCTTTTACATAGTTTTTCAATATCTCCCACATCATGACTTGTTAAAAATATAGTAGTTTTATATTCTTTATTCATTCGTTTGATTAAAGCCCGTAAATTTTCTTTTACTACTGGATCTAGCCCAATGGTTGGTTCATCTAAAAATAATATCTTAGGATTGTGTATTAATGATGCGGCAATTTCGCACCTTATTCTTTGACCTAATGATAAATTTCTAACTGGGGTATTTATAAAATCAGTTAACTCAAATAAAACTTTTAACTCTTCTATTTTCTTTTCCACTGCTGGTTCTGGAATATCATAAATAGCTCCAAAAAATTTAAAGTTATCATATGGTGTTAAATGAGCCCACAACTGTTCTTTTTGTCCAAATACTGTACCAATTTCATATGCTAATTTTCTTCTATCTTTAGCTGGATTATATCCTAGTACTTTTACACTTCCTTTATCAGGGTAAATAATACTAGTAAGTATTTTAATTGTTGTACTTTTTCCAGCACCATTTGGACCAATAAATGCAATAATTTCTCCCTTTTCAATTTCAAAACTTATATTTTTTACGGCTTTAACAATTTTATACTTTGGTTTAATTATTGATTTTAAACTTCCTTTTAAACCTTTGTCTTTAATTTTTACTCTAAAACTCTTAGATAAATTTTTTACTTCAATTATTGCCATAAATTTCACACTCCTTTGCCACATTATAACAAATCATGATTATCTCATTCGTGTAAAATATGCAAAAAGCCACGAACGAAATATGTTCGTGACTCCAATTAATAAGTAATTGTGTAGGTTAAACCCGAGATAGCTCACAAAAATGCTTATATCTCCTCACTTGCATATAATTTTCGCATAATTCATTTGAAATGTCAACAATTTTTATCCCTCATCTTCCTCTACAAATTTCTATTCGTTAATTACCATAATTTCTTCAAATAGTTCTTCTATTGCCCATTCTTTTAATTGAAGCTCAACGTTTTTACTTCGATTATTATACATACCATTAACTTTATAAAAATATAAATGAATACATAAAGTAAGTTTATTTTCTTTAATCAATTCTATTAATTTATCTTTGCGTAATTTGTAATAGGTCATTTGATAATACCGATAATGAAATACATTCTTAATTTTTTTCTTGCTGTATCTAATTAGACACAAATCACTCAATTTAAAAACGCTTCGATCAATTAAACCATTAAAATAGATATATCCTCTTTGCTCTACTAGTTTTTTATTTTTATCATAGACATTGATATAAAACTTTTCCTTATCGCTTTTAAGTTCAAAATAATGGTTATTAAAATGTACTAATTCATTATACTTAAGCCCCACTTTCAAAAAATAACTATAACTATTCTTATAACCATATAGACTAGCTATATCCAATGACTCATGCTTTTTTGGACCATCAAAAGCATAAGCAAATAACTTTACTGGATAATTGCTAAAACGAGATTTAGTTTTAAGTTCAATTCCTTTATAATCTGGTGTATAAAGATTATCAATACTTTTGCCTAAAAGTTTTTCAAATGTTAAACCACCACCATTAAGACCGTTATTTACCACAGTTGGTACATACCCTAAACTTTTTATTCTTTTAAATTCATTGATTAATTCTTCAATATTATTCATGAATTTCCTCCTTAAGTTACGTATCTTATCATAACTAAAACGTATATTTTGTCGAATTAAGGGTGTATATGCAATTTTTTTAATATTTACATACTTAGTCTACTAAATTACATGAATAATCATAACCGGACGGAATGGTCCACCACAAAAAAAGAGATTTTGAAATCTCTTTTTGCTTTTAATTGGTGCAGGTAAAGGGACTTGAACCCCCACGGATAAATCCAATAGATCCTAAGTCTATCGCGTCTGCCAATTCCGCCATACCTGCACAATAAAATGGTGGACCTCGAAGGACTCGAACCTTCGACCGTCCGGTTATGAGCCGGATGCTCTAACCAACTGAGCTAGAGGTCCATGCAAATTAATAATATCACAATAACGATTTGGTTGCAAGCATTTTTTATATTTTACAAAATAAATCAGTTGGTTAGAGCAAGGCGAAATAAAAGATTTAAGGAACCCCCTTAAACCTTAAATCTTTTCAAAATTATTTATCCTGCAACATATTTAATAAATCAATCTTAAACATGTCTTTAGATGCATTAGCTTTAGATATCATTATACCTTTATAAGTTGTAAGTTCACTACGATGCCCTTCTAATAAGATATCTGACGGTGTAATAGTTTCTAAAACTACTACTTCTTCTTTTTTATGAACAGTGTATATTAACTTAACATCGCCATGAATTTGAGCAAACATCTTATCACTTGGAAGCTTAAGTTCATACTTCTCTGTTCCGTTTTTCTTGTTTACTGATACTAATTCACCAATAAACTTACCATTTCTTAAAGCTGGATAAAACTCAAAGTTTAATTTCTTAAACGCAAGCATATTATATTTTTTTAATGCTCTTTCCAGCTTCTTAAATTCGTTTTCGCAAACGTATTCTAAAACATATCCTTTCATTTTTCCATACCCCCTAATTACTCGAACAACATCATTATACCACAAACTGCTTTTTTTGTCAAATTTGTGTAAAATTTTCATATTGTTCATAGTATTTCCACAATGGAACTCAATTATACCAGAAAATATGCCGTTTGTCAAACTCCGACATTCTTTTCATGCCTTTTTAGGGCAAATTTTAGCAAAATTCCCCCTATTATTACTAATAAAACCAACTTAGAATACTTGCTTATTAGACTAGCAAAGAAATCCCAATTATCTCCGAGTGTTACCCCACCATAAACTAAAACAGTATTCCAAATAATCGTCCCAATCGTTGTATATACAGAAAAATACCAAAGGTTCATCTTATTAATACCAGCAGGAATTGATACTAAACTACGAACTATAGGAACAAAACGACATAATAATACAGCCTTACTACCTTTTTTATCAAACCAAGCATTTGACTTAGATATATCATCACTTTTAAATAGTTTATTTACTTTATCACTAAAAAAATACCCCAAATAATAAAGGACAAAAGCTCCAATTAAAGATCCAATTGTAGCACTTATGATGACTCCTAAAGGGGTAATTTCACTAAAAGTAGTTAGAAAACCTCCAAAAGTAAGTATTACTTCTGAAGGTATCGGTGGAAATATATTTTCTATAGCTATTAAAAAGCATATACCAACATAACCACCATTATTCATAATGTTTAATATAAATTTACCCATAATCCCCCTGACTATATTTTAAGTTTAACTATTGTTTCTCCTAAATTCCAATTATTTTTATGATATTCCAATACATCTTTATTTTTACTAAGTACTCTACTAACTTCATTAGTAAGTATATTAGTACTCTTACCATGTATAATAATTATATATTCATTTTTTTGTTTTTTATTATCGTTAATAAACTCCGATACCAAAACTTCCACCATTGCCACGATTTCACCATGTAAATCAAGTTTTGGTGTATTACTAGTAATCATTGACCTTGATTATTATTTTGTTGTGGAGGAGCTGCCTCAACTGGTTGATTATTAACTTGAGGTTGTTGTGGTGCAGGCTGAGAAGGTTGAGGAGTTTGAGTTGCTTGGGGACTCGGAGTTGGATTAACCATACCCATTTTTTTAGTATAATAATCTAAAACTTCAGATAATGTCGGAGTTGATAATCTAGCTCCCATTTTTTGAACTGAAAGACCTCCAGCGATATTAGCCAAAGTAATTATCTTATCCATATCAAAGCCATTAGCAAGACCATAAACAAAAGCTCCATGAAAGATATCCCCTGCTCCAGTTGTATCAACAGCATTGCATTTTAATCCTGGCATAATCTTAACTTGATTATTTACTTGATATAAAGCTCCATGCTCTTCAAGAGTTACAACAATATTAGCATTTGGAAATTTATTTTGTAACTTAGTATAGACATTTACTAAACTTTGAGGCTTGGTAAAATCAAACTTTAAACCAGATACAGTTTCTGCAAAACCTTTACTACAAACAATATATTTAATATATTTGCATAATTCCAATAATTCTTGAGTAACTCTACCAGCATCAATAACTGTAATAGCATTTGGATACTTACTTATAGCACTTTGACTTGCTCCATAATCATGACCATCAGTTAAAATAATATCTGGAGTAAACTCATAATTTAACTTCTTTAATGGTGGGCGTTCAGGTGCTACATTAAAGACTGTTCTATATCCATTTTTTTTATTTATCAAAATAAATGAAAAAGAAGTATCTCTATCATAAGAGGTTTCCACATAATCAGTATTTATATTCACAGCTTGATATTCTTTTTTTATCCTAGTTCCAAAATCATCAGAACCAATTGAAGTAGCAATAGTTGTATCTACACCCCATTTACCTAGCAAAAAAGCTGCATTACCAGCAGGTCCTCCCCCAGCTGAAATCTTTTCACTATAACGATATTTTGTATTTTCTGTTGGATAATCATCTATAGGAACAGAGATATCCCAACTAGAATGCCCTATACATAAAACTTTCATTTAAACCATCCTTTCTTATATACTTACTTCGTAAGGGTCATCTTTTGAACCATTACCATTTAAAAATAATACACTATCTTTTAAATAAAATACAGGTCTAACAGCACTTATATTATAAACTAAACCATATTTTGTATTTTCATTTATCAAACCATTACTATATATAAAATATACATATTTATTCGTATCTTCAACTTTACTCATTGTCCATTCATCAAGTCCCATATATAAATAATTAGTACTTAATCCATCAACATAATTATCAATTCCCCAAAATTCAGGATAAGATGCATAATAGTAATCCTCAATATCCATAAGCATAATATCACCATCAACTAAATCTTTACTTGCACCTAAATAATTTCGAAAATTAGTATTAAGATTAACTGTGTTTAAATTTGATTCTTCCCAATTATTATTACTAGTGTCATTATTCCAATAATAAGCAGATACACTATCATAGACATCTCCTTTGTAGTATTCATCTCCAATTTGATATGAATTATAATATGCTCCATCATAACCTAACATTTCACTAGTAGCATAATCATTTTTAATAACTTTCAATCTTCCATCAAATATACCAATAATACGATATAATTCATCATTAATACTTATATAATTATTTGGATCACTACCAACAAATCTATATGTTCCATCACTTTCAACATAATATAGACCATTATCACCCTTTTCAATGATGTAATCGGCAATAGTTACACTGCTTTCAACAAAAGTTACTTCAACTTCTAAATCATCAGAAAGAGTACCACTTATTTCAAACGTCCATTCATGGCGTTCAGAATCAATTGTATAATCGCGAGTAACTAAGTAAGAACCAACTCTATTACTCAAATCAATTTTTTGACTCTCACCATTACTATCCGTAACGGTTATTCTTAAATTATTAGTTGCATTATTAATATTTAAATAAACACTGTATGATGATGCCCCAGCATATTCTGCAATTACATTGATTTTTTGATTATTAATATTTAAAGTACCATTCCCTAAAGTTAGCGTTTCACTATATTTAATGTTTTCTTCATCACTACTTAAAACTACTGAAGTCTGCTCAACATTGTTGTTCTCTGAAAAAATATAATATTCATAAAATATTTTCAAGAACAAAAATATTGTCATAATTAATATTAAATATAGCAATACTTTTAATCTTTTATCACGATTAATTTTTTT
>CAZEMQ010000038.1:0-7712 GCA_964513435.1 uncultured Muribaculaceae bacterium | reverse complement strand
CAAAATTACCATTGGAATCAATCTCAAAACATTCACTAAACGTTCTAGAATAACCTAATCCAGGAATAACAGAATCAAAGTTAAACTCTGGAGTATTACATACTTCAATTATCGTAAATATTTCATTTTTCTTACTAGCTACTGTTTCATTACTGAAAAGAACCGCCAACAAAGCTTTAGCTATCAAATGATTTTTATATGCTCTTGATTCTTCTGTATCTGTAGCAAATATTTTCGATAATTTAATTGTATTTTCGATAATTGGTAATTGAGCATGACTAGAAGATTGTAACAACAATGCCATATCATCTAGTTTTAACAAACTAACAGGTATACTTAAAGTAATATCTGTTTCTTCTATGGGATTAGTAGTTATAAATTTATATCTATAATTTTGGTTTATTTCATCTATTTTACTAAATGCATTTTTATATTCACCAAATGAGTCAAATATAAATAAATTAGCATTGTGTTGAACTGAGAACTTATTACTAAATATATTTTGAACTATTCTAGCTACCCCACACGATTTACCAGAACCAGAGTTGCCAAATATTGCCAAGTGATTTGAAAATAGATTATTGATATCTGGGCAGATATTAAATCCTTTATAAATAGCACTTTCTCCAAGAATGAAACTTGAAGCATCGTATGTTCCCACTAATTCCATCAATTCTTCAGAATTAATCATTCTTATTTTACTTGTAAGCAATGGTTTTCTTAAAACCCCATTTACATACCTATTGTTGATGTATTCTCCTAAAAAACGTATTTTAATTACTTCATTTCCTAATTCAAATACCTCTCCAAGAATTCTTTGATTATTTTCTTCAAAAATAACATTCATGTTCATTAAATCGGCAGCACTAACTTCTTTTTGTAAATTTTCAACATGTGCTTCACTATCACCGATATAGACAATTTTTCCAAACATTTTCTTACCTCCACCTTAGTATATTACAATTATAACATAGCATAAAAAAAAGTAAAAGCTTAATTTTATCAAATTACATTAATTACTTTTACTTTAATCCCTTTTTGATTTTATAGTATTAAATGAGTTAACTTACTTTAAACTCTCGTCCAGCAAATTCATAGCTGTTAAAGATATCGTTATCAACTCTGATAAAATAAATTAATAACTCATCACTTTCTGTTAGTTCTTTATTTACTTCATATTGTATAATTGTTCCTTCATCTGTTACGTCCAAATTGATTTCTTCAATTACTAAATCATCATCATAATAAATATAATCAACTATATAATCGTAATCATCAAAATTACCAGATGTCAAAAATACATCTTTGGAAATACCTAATTCTTGTAATAAATCAGTATATTCTGTATATGCTCTTAATAAAACTGATTCGTGTTCTTTATTATCATTACGGATAATAATACCCTCAGCTATAGTTCGATACCACTTTGCTCCATTGCCAATCCATATGCCTAAAAAAGCCGCAATGGATATTACGACTATTATTAAAACTCCTATTAATAAATGATATTTAGTTATTTTCATAAAATCTCAGTTCCAATCCAAATATAATTAGTATTATCAATGGTAAAACTGCTAATATAAGATACTCTATATGTAGATAAATATTCGGAAAAATACTCTTCTAATGTTAATTCAACGCTATTTAAATCATTACTAGTAAATGTGTTTGTTACCTCAGTATATAATCCGTTGTTAAATACTTGATAATAGGTAACATCTTCAATAACTTCTTCACTATAAAATACTATGTCTTCAGTCAAATATACTTTAGTATCATTTATATTGACATTACTTATAACTCTATCGGCTTTATATAGTATACCACTATAGTCTACTTCGCTACATGTATACACATAATCTTGGTATTCACAAGAATTTTTGCCGTTCACATTAAATGAATCATGCATTACAAAAACATTATTTCCATACATTTCTCTTAAACTAGTGAGTAAATCTCCAGCAGCAAATGTAGTTACATTATTATTGAAATAGCCTTTGGTAAGTAAGATATCGTTATGGATATCATTGATATCTACACTTGTGTTTTGATACGCTGTTTTATATTCCGTATTGTTAGTAGTAACATAAGGAATTATATTCTGCAGCTCTTGACTTAAAGCATCAACACCTCCAGCAAATTCAATATTTGTAGTAATCACAACAGATTCTTTATTCCATTGAGTATACATTACAAAACAAAGGGCAAATAATAATAACAATATTATCCCCGCTAGTAAAACTTTTTCTTTAACATTTTCAACATTCATAGCCATACCTCATTTAATTCTTATACCCAAATTATAACACTTATTGAACATTTTGTCATTTAAAATTTTATTTTTTTTAATTTTTACAAAAAAAACAAGTTAATTATCTAACCTGTCTTTCAATATTTCCTTAGTTATTACTGGGTTTGCTTTACCCCTAGTTTCCTTCATTACTTGACCTACAAAGTAATCAAATAGATTAGTTTTACCATTTTTATATTGTTCGATTTGATTTTGATTATTAGCTAATATATTATCGATGATACTTTCTAGTTCTCCTCGATCCGTTATTTGAGCACTATCTTTACTTATAAAACTTTTAGGTTCTTTTTCTTCATCTAAAGCTTTGAAAAATATTTCTTTAGCTTGTTTAGAAGATATTGTTCCTTTAACTTGTTCATCAATTATTTGTTTTAATAATGTTGGTTTTAAATAAAATTCTTTTAAAGTAATATCATGTTTACTCAAATAAGCAATTATTTGAACAGTTAACCAGTTAGCAGAAGTCTTAGCATCTATCCCTAATTTAACACATTCTTCAAAATAATCAGCATAATCTTTTTCTTTAATAATTATACTAGCATCATATTCAGAAAGATTAAAGTCATTGATATACATATTTTTTCTTTCTCTTGGAAGCATAGGAATTTCTTCTCTTATTTCAAGTAACCAAGCTTTATCTATTTTATATTTTGGAATATTTGGTTCAACAAAATATTTATAATCGATAGCATCAACTTTACTACGCATTCTTATTGTTGTACCACTTTCTTCATCAAATCTTCTAGTTTCTTGTTCTACTTCATCATATCTGCCAGCTTCTTTTAATTCAGTTTGTCTTTTAATTTCGTAATTAATTGCTTCATAAACATTACCAAATGAATTAATATTTTTAACTTCTACCTTCGTTCCTAACTCTGTTGCATCTTCTTCCATAATTGATACGTTGACATCACATCTAATTTGACCCTTTTTAGAATCCGCTTCAGATACATCACAATATTGATAAATTCTTCGCATTGTTTCTAGAAAAGCTACAGCTTCATCAGCAGAATTCAAACATGGTTCCGTAACTAATTCTAAAAGTGGCACTCCAGCTCGATTGTAATCAATCAACGATACATCATATAAATGATCGAGACTAGCAGCATCTTCTTCTAAATGAATGTCATGGATAAGTACTTCTTTTTCATATCCATTGCATTCAATAATTATTTTTCCATCTGTACCAACTGGATTATGCATTTGAGTAATTTGAAAACCTTTAGGTAAATCTGGATAATAATAATTTTTTCTATCAAAATACATATACTCTGGTTGCTTACAACTAAGTACCATACTCATCATCAAGGCTTTTTTAATGCATTCTTTACTAACTACTGGCAAAGTCCCAGGAAAAGCCATATCTACTGGACGAATATTATCATTAGCAATTTCGTTATAAGAATTACGGGCACTAGAAAATACTTTAGAATTACTTTTTAATTCACAATGCATTTCTAAACCAATTACTGCTTTATATTTACTCATGAATATCACCTGCTATCATATCTTTATAATTCATTGTTTTTTCTAATGCATAAGCTATATTTAAAACGTTGGCATCATCATAGCAATTACCAGTAATATTAACACCAACTGGAAGCCCTTCGATAAAACCATTTGGTATAGTAATTGATGGAAATCCACCAAAATTACCAATTTGCAAATGTTCTTCAAGTACTGCAGTATCTTCACTATTAAGTTCATCCTTTGATCCATCTATATAAGGAGCAACACCCGTAGATACTGGAAGGATTAATGCATCATAAGTTTTAAACAATTCTTTCATTTTGTCAACAATTAATCTTCTAATTCTTTGAGCATTGACAAAATATCTTTCTTGATTTTCTTTTTGTAAGATATAAGAACCAATTACAAATCTTCTTTTAATAAGAGGAGAAAATCCGTTAGTTCTGTGGTCTTTTATTATACTTTCATAAGTATCTCCCTTGCCTCTTGGACCAAAAATAATACCAGTTAAGTTTGACATATTACTTGTTGCCTCAGCACAAGACAAGCAAACATATACACTAGGAATAGCTTGAAGAAGCATTTTATCAATCGATACTTCACTTACTTCAACTCCGATTGTTTTAAGTTTACATAAAGTATCGTTAAAAATTTCTAAGTGTTTTTTAAGTTCAGATGATGCATTTGGATAATTGCTTTCATCAACGATTTCTTTTATGTAAAATAACTTTTTACCACTTACATTTCCATCGATTGATTTATATAAATGAATATCGCTAGAATCCCAAGTTGTTTGATCATTTTTATCAATACCTTTCATCGCATCAACTACAATGGCAGCATCTTTAACACTACGAGTTAAAACTCCACAATGATCTAAACTAGAAGCAAACGGGAATAAACCGTATCTAGAAATCATACCATAAGTTGGCTTATAACCTACTATTCCACAAAAAGCTGCAGGTTTACGAATCGAATCTCCAGTATCACTTCCTAAGGCATAGGGATATACTCCTGATGCAACTGCTGCTGCTGAACCACTTGAAGAGCCAGAACACATTCTGTCTGTATCCCAAGGATTACGAATTATACCAGTGTGAGCAGTTGTTCCTGTTCCTCCCATCCCAAATTCATCTAAAGCTGTTTTATTAACCCCGATTGCTCCATGATGCTTTAAATTGCTTACTGCTGTAGCATCAAAGAAAGGAACATAATCTTTTAATGTATTACTAGATCCAGTGGATAAAATACCTTTTGTAGAATAGTTATCTTTGATACCGTATGGAATTCCCGAAAGTAAGTCATCAGTAACATCGCCACCAGTAGCATCATCCATGATAGTTACAAAAGCATTGCATTTTTCTTGTACTTCATGAGACTTTTTTAAAGCCTCAGCAACTAAATCAGAACTAGTTATTTCACCTTTTACTAACATTTCATGTAATTTTTCAATTCCAAGTTCTGTCATTTATCCCACCACCTTTGGTACTTCTATTTCTCTATCTTCATAAGCATCACAATTTTGCAATAATTCTTCAATTGGTATTGACTCTTCTGCTTCATCACTTCTTAAAACAAACTCAAAATCATCTAAAGCATGAGTCATTGGTTCTACATCACTAATATTTGGCATATCTGCAATTATTTGCATATTAGTATCAATTATATCAAATTCCTTTAATACTAAATCATTTTCTTCTTTAGTTAAACCAATAAGTAATTTATCAGCGTAACTATCAACCATTTCTTTTGTAAATTTACTCATTTTCACCAATCCTTTCATATTTATTCAATATCAATTTTTATACCTAATTCTTTTAATTGTTTTTCGCTAACTTTATCTGGGGCTCCATCCATTAAATCTTGAGCAGTTTGAGTTTTAGGAAAAGCAATAACATCTTTGATATCATCAGTTCCTGCTAAAACCATCACTAACCTTTCGACCCCTGGTGCAATTCCAGCATGTGGAGGAACTCCATATTTGAAAGCCTCTAACATGAAACCGAATCTAGCTTGTGCTTCTTGTTCATCAATCCCTAAAGCTTTTAAAACTTTTTGTAAATCTTCATATCTGTGATTTCTTACTCCTCCACTAGCAAGTTCATAACCATTTACTACAAGGTCATAACTTCTAGATATACATTTTTCTGGATTTTTAATATCTTTGATATCTTTAACCATTGTAAAAGGATTATGTTCTGCTTTCCATCTTTTTTCACTTTCACTATATTCAAAGAAAGGAAAATCAGTAATCCAAACAAAATTTAATTTGTTTTTGTCAATTAAATTAATTTCTTTAGCAATTTTCAAACGTAACGCACCAAGAGATGCATAGACAATTTTAGGTTTATCTGCAACAATCAATATTAAATCATTATTACTAACTCCATAAGTGTTTTTAATCCATTCAAGTTTTTCATCTTCTAAGTTTTTAGCAATAACACCATTGAATTGATCATTATCATACTTAAGCCAAGCTAATCCTTTTGCACCATAGATTTTGATAAAATCTGTTAAGTGTTCAACATCACTTCGAGAATACTTATCACCATTGTTCTTGACAATCAAGCATTTAGCAATACCACCATTTTCAATATTCTTGCGAAATACATTCATTGATGTATCTTTTAGGATTTCAGTTAAATCCAACAATTCCATTTCAAATCTTGTATCAGGTTTATCAGATCCATACCTATCCATAGCTTCATTATAAGTCATCCGCGGAAAATCTGCAAGTTCGATTTGTTTAACATCTTTAACAATTTTTTTAATCATTCCCTCAGTAACATTAAATACATCTTCTTCATCTGCAAAAGACATTTCTAAATCTATTTGTGTAAATTCTGGTTGTCTATCCGCTCTTAAGTCTTCATCACGAAAGCTACGAGCAATCTGATAATATTTTTCAAAACCGCTGACCATTAGTATTTGTTTAAATATTTGTGGGGACTGCGGAAGAGCATAAAACGTACCCTTATTAATGCGGGATGGCACTAAATAATCTCTTGCTCCTTCTGGAGTACTTTTACAAAGAATTGGAGTTTCAATTTCCAAAAATCCTTCGCTATTTAAATATTCTCTTGCACTAGTAATCACTTTATGTCTTAAAATAATATTATTTTTTAGTTTATCTCTTCTTAAATCTAAATAGCGATACTTTAAAGCAACTTGTTCATTCACTTCAATGGTATCATCATAAACGTTAAATGGTAGCGTTGCACACTCACTAAGTATTTCTAAATCACTAACCATTAGTTCAATTTCTCCAGTCGCAATATTAGGATTAATCATATCTTTATCTCGCAGTATTATTTCTCCGGTTACCTTAATACAATATTCATTTTTTAAATCTTCAGCAAGTTTAAATTCTTGTTTTAAAAAACCCCTATTAAAAACAATTTGTATAATACCAGAACGATCCCGCAAGTCAACAAATATTACACCGCCCATATCTCTTCTTTTATTTACCCAACCATACACAGTAACAATCTTGCCAATATCTTTTTTGGTAAATTCGGCATTATTATATTTTTTCACATTTATCACTCACTTTCTTATAAAAATAAAAGCCTAGAAACGTAAGGGCGAGTTAAACCCGCGGTGCCACCTTACTTTTCTAGGCTCAATTTACTTTATCACATTTCTGCGTTTTATGTTTTTTGGAACTGTTTTTCATTTAGTGTTCACTTCGGTATTTCCAGCAACTAACCTTCTCTGTTAAGTTTCATCTAAATTACTCGTTTCCCATAAAAATCGAACATATTCCCATTTTACATTAATTTTTTTTGATTGTCAACTTACAATTTCAGTAAGATATTTGAATAAGAGTTAATGTTATAAACTATATTTTTATTGTTGAAGGTTGTTTTTATTGGTAGGAAGTTCTCTTGTTCTTCTAGGTCCACTATCTCTGGTACCATCACCATCTGGA
>CAZEMQ010000037.1:5647-7803 GCA_964513435.1 uncultured Muribaculaceae bacterium | reverse complement strand
CGAGAAAAAAAAGAATAACTTGCGTTATTCACTTATTATTATTCCATTTTCATCAAATCGGTAATGAGGTATTGCATAGGCATCTTTCTCAGATTGATTTTCCTCTTCATAAAAATCTTCATCAACATATTTAGGTTTACTATTCAAATCAATTTTTACTTCTTCATTAACGATATCTTCAATCATTACTGGTTTTTCTGCTTTAGGTGTTGCATTATCTTTAGTTTTGATTACAAAAGGATTTTGAATATCTATAGAATCTAATAAACTAGCAATATCTGGGTCTATCTTTAATTCTGGCAACTCATCATAAATTACTACTCCATTATTATCATATTTCATATTCACAAAATTTGAATCTTTTTTTGGTGATTTAACAGCTTGTTTATTTAACAAGTTATTGTTTAACACATGATATGATTCATCTTCATACCCTAAATAATCAACATTAATGATATCACTATGATTAAAGGAATATAAATTACTCGGTAAAAGCATCCCTTCGGGATAAACACAACCTAAATAATCAAACATTTTTACAACATTCATATATTTGATTGAATAATAACCAATAATCATTATTTTTTTATTAGAATCATTAATAGTTACTATACTACCGATCGGTAAATACTTTGCTTGCATCAAATCAATCCCCTTTTGTTATTATTTTTGTTGTTTTCTTAACTCTCTTTCTCTAACTACTCCTAGTAGTCCAATTGTATTATTTACTTTATTAGTTAAATATTTCTTTTCTAAATCAGATAGTTTACCAACTTGAAATTCTTCACCACTTTCCTTTACAGCTGTAGGTAAATCTACTTTGAATACCCCAAGTTCTTCTTGAATAAGAAGTTGAATAAATTCCAAATGATAACCATAAATTAGTCCTGGACGATCCTCTAAACCTTCTTCTTTTAGAAGTTCAGCCATCGATTTTTGTTTTTTTCTTTTTAAATATCCATCAACTAATAATTGAATGATAAAGTTAAATTGTTCATTATCAGATAATTTATTTGTTACAACTTCACTTCTATCACTATTTAAATTTTCTACATTAGTACCATTCATAATATCAGCCCCTTTCTATTATATTAACCAATCTACCAAATAGCCAAGTCCACTTTCACCAAAAAGCACATCTCCAACCCATTGAACTCCAACTGCTGCTTCATTTAAAAGAAACGTTGCAGTGTTCCAAGCAGTTCCAACAACAGCTTCCACTGTATCAGTCACAACATTAAAAGCTCCAGATATAACCCCATGACTGTCTGCAGTATCACTGTAATAATTGCTAAAACTATTCACATAATTTTCCCAATATGATGATGCATTTTCAGCTGCAATTGAATTAGCTCTTTCAAAGAAATTTTGATCTTCAGTTGTTGTAGAAGTTGCTGTTGCTTCAGCGGTTGTCGTTTCAGTAGTAGTTGTTGTTGTTGTGTCGCTAGAAGATGGTGCTGTACTATTTGAAGCAGCTATTGTACCACTAGTACCAGCAATTACTCCCATTTTTAATATTACACTTTCTAATGCCACTTCTGCATCATCAATATCTGCTTCATAAGATGCTAGTTGACTATCTAAAAAATCTTCTAGATTTAACAACTCTGTTTTTAAAGAAGTTGATATTGTAGTAATCTTTTCATTAATAGTATTAATTAAACCTCTTACTTCACTGTTTTGAACATTGCTATAAACAGATTGTAATTCACTAGTCAAAGATGGTAAATAACTATTAAGTAAAATATCATCTGCTGAAGAAATATTAGAGTTTATACTTCTTAAACTATCAGTATCTATATTAATTATTGCCATATCCTCTTCCCCTTCCTACAATTGATCCAAAATGCTTTGAACACTCGCCAAATCACTTTGTGCTTGAGTATCTTCCGCACTATAATCAGAAATTTTTGTTGATAAATAAGCTTTTAATTCATCAAGTGCTGCAGTTGTTGAACTACAACTTTCAAGATTTGCTTCAGCATACTTGGTTAATGTTGTTGAAATTGTTTCATTTTCAATATTACTTGCAATACTTTCTAATAAATCTTTATCAGTATTAAAAGCTGTTGTTAATTGTTCTTGAAGTTCATCAATTCGATTATAAACTTCATTCATTCGAGATATTGTAAATTTTATTTCACTCATTATGATCC
>CAZEMQ010000037.1:0-5547 GCA_964513435.1 uncultured Muribaculaceae bacterium | reverse complement strand
CTCCAGAAACTGTTGTTGAAGCAGTTGATTCAGTTGCATTAATATAATTTTCAATAGCTACTGCAAATTCTTTATTACATTCAACAATTGTCTCTAAATTTGATGAATTATTTTTAAGCCCAGTTGCAAAAGTTTGAGCATCTTCTTGAGTTTGTTCCCAATATTCAGCTAACTCATTTAAAATGTAATCAATAGAATACTGAACACTGCTTATCTTTTCAGCATTCGTTGCTAGCTGAGATGCATAGTCTTTAACTTGTTGGGTATTATTAATTACTAATGCCATATTTTCCTCCTTTTTTAACCATTATTAGCAATTTGTTTTGACGCCAAAGCAAACGATTCTAAATTAGCATTTAATTTATCTACTGCACTATTTAGATTATATAAATTAGTTAAATCCTTTTCCAAAGTCGTTAAATAAGAATCTCTATCCTCTGTATCAGATTGCCAAGCATTCCTAATTTGACTAACGTAACTAGTCAAATCCTCATGAATAACAAGTATATTTTGAACTGTTTGTCGAAGATTTCCAACTTGTTCTAATAATTGATCCACATCATTAATTTGATAATTTTCAGTTGCCATACTCATCCTCCTTTACTATCATATAAATTAAGTATATCATCAAAAAAATTCATTGTCAAACACTACCCCGTTACAAAAAGATTATTTTACTACCATTGCGAATATTTGTTTCTCGAATTAACAAATCTTTGGTATAAGCATTACCATCATCAACGCTATATAACTCTCTGCTATTTTTAGGATCATATAAGCCATTTGACACTTCATTTAAAGATGAATTAATCAAAAATATCAATGTCCCTATTCGAATATTTATTGGCACAAATATGTCATATTCGGCATCTATTTCTGGAACCAACAATTTTATAAGTACCTTATTTTTCATTTTCTATCTCCCTATCTATAGCATATTTAATGATATCACAATATCCATCTTTGACTATATATCCAATATTTTTAAACATTATTTTCTTTTCTTCAAATGACAAATTAGGATCACTAGTAATGCTTTGGGAAGCAATGCCTTCTCCTAGCCATAGATAATTATTTAAAGAAATCGAAGTTTTGAACCACGGCTCTAATCTAAATGAACTTAAATTTTCTTTAGTATCTAATAAAATACCATGAACTTTAGAACCTCCCTTATTAAGGAAATTAATTAAAGCTGTAAAATTATTATCTTGCATTTTATTTTTTAAATCGGACAAACCATTTATAATGTAATAAATTTCATTTGGATCTTTAGATAGACCAGAAGAATAAAATAATAAATCTTTAACATAGTCATCAAAATCATTATTTACTTGTTCAACATTTCCTAAAGAAATATCTAAATCATCCCTAGCAGACAAAACCTTTACTTTAGCACTAATACTAAGTATCTTTATTAAACCTGTTAAAAATGCTTTTTTGTTCTTATCATAAGCATTAAATATAATTGGATATATTTTTCTATTATCTTTAAAATCAAGATAACTTATTGCTTTATTTTTAGTATTAAAACCTATTGGTATATATAACGCTCCCATTATTTTATCATATATATCAGTAATATAAACTATATCTGGTATTGTAGGTATCTTTTTAGCCTTAGTTGTATATGAAGAATTTAACACTTTACTAAGTTCCCTTAAATCATTGGTATAATCTTTTGAATCTCCAAAAACAGCAGTTTGGAATTCAAAAATACCTTCATCTAAAACAACAAGACCTCTACCAAAATAATCACTTGGTATTAAATCTCTTGGAGCATTAATAACCATTTTATAATCAGTATCATTAGCTAATTTCAAACATATTTTATTGTTAAAATATGACAATGATTTCATCTTTATTACACTAGTACTAATAGCAGTTACTATAAAGACTATTCCATATTTATAGCCATCACGCCATAAAGTTTGCATTATCTCATTTTCCGATCCAAAGTTTTCTGCAAAAATATCATAATTATTTAATACTACCAAAATTACAGGTATCTTCTGACCACTATTAGTTATATAGTCATTATAACTACCAGAGTAACTAGCTAATAATCTTTTTCGGCGAGTAACTTCATCATTTAACATATTGACTAAATCTCGCATTTTAGCTTCTTCATCAATAGTAACAACATCTCCGACATGAGGAAAGCCATCATATATTTTCAATGACTCAGAACCACAATCAATTATATAGATATTTACTTCATCAGGAGTATGTTCAACAACAACAGAACGAATAACAGTCATCAAAAAATTTTCTTTACCACTACCAGGAACACCATATATTAATAAATTACCCTTACGTGATAAATCAATATTTAATATACTTTGTCTTTGATTTATAGGATCGTCATATTCACCAACCACAGGATTTATATAATATGCGGTAGGCTGATAGTTATATTTTTGTTTTATATCATTTATATAAATAATATCTGGTATAGCATCTAACCATAATTTTTTAGTAACAATATTTTCTTTAGTTCCCAACTTAGATAAATATTTTACAATGTTTACCAGTTGGTCCCCGAAATCTTCTACTATAACTTGATCACTTTCTGCTTTAACACTTTTTAATATATACCCAACATTATCAATATAATTAATTGATTCATCAACTTTCAATGTTATCTTATCTGACGGCAAATATTTAGCACCAGTCCAACCTGATTGTCCAATTTCAAACAAATCATTATAACCAACTTGAAGATAAAATCTCCCAGTTTCTTTAATTGAAGCTGCTTCAGGACGTTTAAGCATTTCCATACTATCAGATTTATCTTGGACTTTTAAACACACTTTAAATTTAGAGTTTGCCCAAATTTGGTCATTTACAACCCCACTTGGTTTTTGTGTTGCAAGTATCAAGTGTATTCCTAAAGAACGTCCTATCCGTGATGTACTAATTAACTGTTCAATGAACTCTGGTTGTTGTTGTTTTAATTCCGCGAATTCATCACTTATTATAAATAGATGAGATAAAGGTTTATCTACTAAACCATCACGATACATCTTTTGATATTTATAGATATCAACAGTTCCTTCATTAAATCTATCTCTTACTTCATTAAACATCTTTTGGCGACGATTAAGCTCACTTTTTATCGATGCTAAACTTCTATTCAATTCACTTTTATCTAAGTTAGTAATAGTTCCTGTTAAATGTGGTAATTTAACTCCTGTTTCTTTATTTTCAAAAGCTCCAGCTAAACCACCACCTTTATAGTCTATAAGCACAAATTGAACTTCATAAGGATGGTAATTAATTGCCATTGATAAAATATATGTAATTATAAATTCTGATTTACCAGAACCAGTTGAACCAGCGATTAATCCATGTGGTCCATGAAATTTTTCGTGTAAATCAAGTTGGAATTTTTCTCCATTAGGATGCACCCCAACTACAGTATCAAGACTTACAACAGGATTATTTGTTTGCCATCTATTAACAATATTTAATTGTTCAATCTTAGATACTCCATACATATCCAAAAAACTCAACGTTGTAGGTAATCCTCCAGAAGCACTTTCAGTTAATACTGGTATATTAAATAAATGAGTCACAATACTATTAATTTCATAATCATCACTTACTTTTTCAAGAATAAACGGATGTTGCGAATTAAGTCCTCCTTCTTTTTCAATCACAACACCATCTTTATCAAATATTTCAATAAATGCTTGACTAGTATTAGGTACTTTTTTAATGCTATCTTCGATGATAAAAAGAGAAAATCCTAAATTAACTGCATTGCGATTTATAAGTTCATCAATTATAGGAATAGTTTTCATTTCCATATAATTATCTGTAATTATTAAATAGTATGGTTTAGGAATAATCGTTTTATTACTGTTATCTTCAACAACTTCCCTACGACTTCGTAATTCTTCTTCTAAATAATTAGAAACGAATTTAGCATCAGTTGGATTATTAGCAAAAAAACGAATATCTTTAGAATTAGAAAAAGTATGAGGAACATATTTAATAAACTCCCAACGATTAGACCTCTCCTCACTAGTAAAAACAATTATCTTTAAATCAGCATAACTATGTAATATTAATAATTGTGTCAAAATATTTTTTACAAAAGCTTCTTTATTTATAGAGTTAGCAACTAAAGATGTTAGATTGTTTTTAAGTAAAGAAACTACAATCGGAGCATTTTCAATATATTCATATCTACCTTTTATTTTATATGATTCATCTAGCAAATTGTCATCATCTAAGTGAAAATGCTCTTCTGGAGCTTTAACAATTATATTAGATTTTAACCTACCCACTCCGACACGAATAGCTAAAAACTCTGGATCACTATATTGTCTCCACCAAAAATTGGCATTTTGTTTATTTAAAGAGTTAAGGCAATTTTCTAAACTTAAAAAATGATCATTTAATATTTGTAATTCATTTTTTACCAATAAATCTAGTTCTCTAGTTTTATTATTTAAATATTCTGTATACTTTGTCTGCCGTAATTCTTCTCTTTTCTTAGCTTTCTTTTTCTGATAGCTTTTAGTAACTCTAGGCATAATTACACTACCAAATATCAATGCAACACACATTATAAGTTGAGGTAAAACATCAGTGATGGTTTTACCATTAGCTAACCCATTAACGACATTATAACCCATAACTAAAGAAGAAGATAGCATGACTACCATTGAACCGATTGTTAAGAGAAATGGCAAATCCTCTCTCATTTGATTAGCAGGTGGAGGATCTATTGCAACTGTTTTTTCTTCGATTTGTTCTTTAATAGTTGGAAAGTGAACAAAATAATCTTCAATATTATATAATTCAACAGCCTTTTCATCCTCACTAACTGGAGGAATATCTTTTAATTCACTAGGTGTATCATTAATTAACTTCATGCCTGTAATCCTTAATATATTTTGAGGGTTATTGACATAAATAAAATTACTCATCCAAATAATTTTTAATCCTTCAATAAATACGACATCTCCAGATTTTAATTTTTTTAAAGTAGCTCTGCTATTATTTATATAAATCTTATAGTTATCATCATTAATACCAGTGATAATCCAATCTTCTCCTACTTTTTTAAGCATCGCTTGAACATCAGCTAGATTAGAATTCTTATAGCAAATATTACATTCATCACTACTTCCAACTGAAAAAGAATCTAGTTTAGTAAAGTCCAATTTAAAAATAGCTTCTTTAACTGGTAGAAAGTACAAAGTAATAGGATTAGTTTTGCCAACAATTTTTAAAGTGTATTTTTGATAGTTTTCAATAGCAATGCGATCTAATTCTTGATTATCCTCAATTATAGTAGTAGCTCCATTACTAATTATGTAATGTTTACCATTAACAACCCCAAAACTGATTAGACAATCTTTAACTTCAGAACAACTGTACGTTATCGAAAAAGCCTCATCAATCTTTAAAGGGATGACATATTTAATAATTTTATTGTTATCAATCAAAAATACTTTCATACTATCTAACCCACTTTTATTATAAAATCATTATAGCAAAATTAGGTTGAGTATTCAACCTTGAAATACATTTTAT